>LJUE01000001.1 GCA_001303885.1 Planctomycetes bacterium SM23_32
CCTATGTGATCCCAGTGCATGTGAGAAAGGACTGCCGCTTCGATCTGCGCAGGGCCGATCCCCAAGTCATCCATGTTCTCCAGTAGTATCTGTCCCGAGCCGCCGGTGTCGAACAGGACGACGCCGTCGCTTGCCTGAATAACGCAGGCGAATCCATGCGCGGTCTGAAGCCCCTCCTGCGCCGGGTAGTCGTCGTAGACCACAACCAGTTCAATGGTGCTCATGTGGTCATCCCTCCGCTTTGGCAGGAGCCAGCCTTCACTCCCTCACAAGGTGGTACGTTTGATGGCTGCCCCTGCTGGAGTTGATGCGCTTCTCGGCAAGAAACTGTTCGACGTGTTTCGTCGCCTCATTGCAATGCACGCCCAGCCCGGGGGCGATGTCCTCCACCGCGCACGGGCGGCGCCGAAGAAGCTCGAACACGTCTTCTCCCCGCGCTGCGAAGGCTGGTTGTCCATGGACATGCCGGCAGTCGGCGATTAGCTCGGCACTCGCGGCGATCCGCGGTGCCAGGCGAGCCAACTCGTTCGGCGGCACGGAGTAACCGGAATACCCAGCAGGTGGCCTGGTGACCGTGTTGAGCTGCACACTGCCGGGGCTGATGCGCCGCACACCCGCGGCAATGGCCTCCACCTCGGCGTCCACGTCCGTTGCGCCCCCCAGCAGGAAGACCTCCAGCCAGTGCTGCCCGTCATACTCCTGGTGGAACGTCGCCAAGCCACCAAGCATCTGGTGGAACGGCAGTCCGGGGGCTGGACGGTTCACGTATCGGAACATCCGCTCGTTGCCGGCATTAGAGAGGGGATCACTGCGTCGGCTCCCCGCAGCCCGACAGGGCGATGTAGTCGGGCTCGGAGGCCAGCTTGCGCTCGGCCTGTGTCAGGGCCAGATCCAGCGGCACCCACTCTCTCCTCTCGATTGTCTTGCACCTGGTGCGGCCGAGCTGGCAGTAGATGCAGTCGTAGCTGGACGTTTTGGACGGCACGAGGGCGACGCCGAAGGACCGTCCCAGCCGGCGAGACGGCACCGGTCCGAGTACAAGGGCTTGTGTGTCTGTCATCCTCGCTCGAGCTCTTTCTTCCCCAACGGGGAAGGGCTCACTTCCGCCTCAACGTCCATGGCCATTTCCCCCTTACCGACTGGTCACTTCTCGCGACTTCCCCTGGAGGTGGGGCGTCTTCGGGCCCGCACAACCAGGTAGTCACCCGCCTTCTGGCACCTCGGTGCCTCGAAACCGTACTGCGGCAATAGCTGCTGCCACTCCTCGCGTGAAATGGCCAGGAAACTGTGCCATCCGTGGTGCAGAAAGCCTTCCAGGCCGACCAGGAAGTCTATGCACAGGAACACCCCGCCCGGCTTCAGCAACCGGCAGATCGCCTCAAGGCACTGCCCCTGGTCCTTCATGCAGTGTATGGCCTGGCTCGTGACCACATAGTCGAAGCTCTCACCTGTTTTCGCAAGTTCGGCAACGGAGGCCCCGCGGAACTCAACTTGTCCGTCATGCAAGGCCACCTTCTCGACGGCCGATCGAATGCTGTCCTTGGAGTAGTCGAAACTGCCGGAATCGATTCCCAGCACCTGGTACCCTCTATCGGCAAGCTTGAATGCCATGAATCCTTCGCCGGTGCCGACGTCCAGCACGGTTTCTCCCCGACGTGCTCTTCCCATGAGCTTCAGCAGCTTGCGGGCGGCCCTCTCCTTGCCGTTCGTGGACGCCCCCTTCTGCTTCTCGTAGCCGGACAGCGTGTCCTGCCCGCTGACTGTCAGGCGCCACTTGTCCTGCGATTCCTGGATCAATCCTCGCCTTCTCAGTTGGCGCAGTACCAGGCGCAAGTCGCGCGTGCCGACCGCCAGCGGTCCAGAAGGCCTGAAGTCCCGGTTCTCACGGCTCTGCCGTTTGATGGCCCTCCTCATACCCTCGGCCGACATCGGCCTTTTTTGCAGCAGAAGCAGGACGTAGTAGCGGAGAAACTCCCTGATGCTCGGCCCCTCTCGCGGTTTGAGACTCTTGCGTCCCATCGCTCTTTCTCTTCATGCCCGCGTGTGTATGATCCTCGCGCCGTTGCGTGGACGGCTCATTGCGCCGCTTGACGGAGCAGCGCCCGCAGCCGATCCAGGGAAACGCCGACAGGTTCGATCGGTATCTTCATCCAATCGGAGAAGGCAAGCACTTCCTCCGGCTTCTCTGTCGACCACTGCCCGAAGAGCCCGATCCCGTCCAGCAGGACGGCCCGGTCGTTCTGCGGGAACGTTTCGTTCGCCTTGCCCGAGTCCCAGTCCCGGAAGATGTATCGCCAGTGCCTCAGCCAGCCGGGCGTCAGCCAGTAGATCCTCTGCCTGCCGGCGATTCGCTCTCGGTCCCGCGCATCGGCCAGCATGTCCACGCAATTCAGGGCATCCACCCGGCGGATGCCGCGCCCCTGCTCGCGCAGCAGTGCGTCAACGTCCCGGGAAGGGTTGCTGAAGTCCACGAAGCATCTGGCCCCGTAGACCACGATGACCTTCTCCGCTACCTCCCTGGCTTTGGCCAGTTGCCGCACCAGTTGTTCCTCGAGCTGCCTGGGGGCTTCGTGGAGGCCGGGCGCCGTGAAAAAGAGGCGCTCCGCGTTTAGAGAGCCGTCTTGCTCAAGTGCTTCCAGTTCGCCTCGGAGGGTCCCGCAGGAGACGACGGCGCATGCGGGGGAGGAACGGTTAGCAGCCATGGCGGACACCTCCAGCACACGGGGCAGGCAACCCGGAGCGGCCCGATTGGCCTTCCACTTGCATGGTGTTCGCCGCTCAGTATAATGTTAGAGACGTCTAACTTCAACGGCAGGAGCGGCCCATGAGCCAGCAGCTCAGTGCCACGCTGGAAGACTACCTGGAGACCATCTTCCGCCTGGAGCACAAGAGGCGCTTCGCCCGCGTCAGGGACATCTCGGCTGCGCTGAACGTGGCCAAGTCCACCGTAACGACTGCGCTGCAAAGCCTTTCCGAGAAGGGGCTGGTGAACTACCAGCCCTACGAGCCGGTCACCCTCTCAGCCGAGGGCCGCGACAAGGCGGGCAGGATAGTGCTGCGGCACGGGGTCATCGAGGACTTCCTGCGGAATGTGCTGAGCGTGGAGGCGGAACGGGCGAACGCCATCGCCTGCGGCATGGAGCACGCCATAGACAGGGATGCACTGGACCGCTTCGTCTGTTTCCTGGCCTTCGTGGGTAGGCGGCGGCAAGAAGGAGAGAGCTGGCTGGACGAGTTCCGTCGGTTCATCCGCGAAGGAACGGCCGAGAAGACATGCGAAGAGTGCATGCAGCAGTATCTGGAAAGCGCGGGGATCGAACAATGACGCCAGGTGATCAGGTCAGGCAGGCGACGACAAGGACGGGCGAGCCGTTTAAGGAGCGGCTGAGGGGCCTGAAAGCGCATGTTGCCGCGATGCAGGAGCAAGCCAGGCAACTGCACGAGCGGGCGGTGCGACTGAGCCCCACCGGCCAGCGCGAGCGCTACGCGGTCGTGGAACGATCTCGCTGCACCGGCTGCGGCCTATGCGAGCAGCTCTGTCCGGTCCGTGCCATCCGGGTGACCTACGTGGCCAACGTCAACGCGCAGCGTTGCACCGGCTGCGGCGTCTGTGTGCAGAACTGCCCCCAGGGCGCGATACGCCTGGCAACAGCCTCAACTGCGCCGGCCGCGGAGACTGAGAGTGCTTGAGTGGATAAGAGACCGCGATCACCTGCGCAGGGCGCAGCAGGAGCACAGCGACTTCTTGGTGCTGGCCTTTTGGGGAGAGTTCTCCAGCGCCGCCCAGCGTGCCCTCGCTGAACTGGAGGAGTTCAGCAGGGAGCAAGACCACGTGCCGGTGTATGTGGTCGACGTGGAAGAAGTCCCAGGGCTTCACAAGGAATTCGCCGTGGAGAGGGTGCCGACCGTCCTGGCCCTTGAGAAGGACAAGGTGACAAGGTCAACCGAAGGTGTCCAGAGCGCCAGGTTCTACGCCGTCCACTTCGCGGGGGCAATGGCGAGCCGTGCCCGAGGCACGGGGGCGGCGGGCGTGCGGAGCGTGGTCGTGTACAGCGGGCCGGGCTGCCCCGCCTGCGGGCAGCTGAAGACGTATCTGCGCCGGCATGGCGTGGCGTTCCGAGAAGTGGACATCTCCCGCGACCCGCACGCGGCCGAGAAGATCGCGCGACGCAGCGGGCAAATGGCCGTCCCCCAGACCGATATCAACGGTCGGCTGGTCGTCGGCTTCGACCGGGCGACGCTGGACAGGCTTCTGGGCATCCAATCGAAAGGGGTGGATTCATGAAGATACGTCCCATCAACGCGCATGTGCTGGTGAAGGCCCTGGAGGCTGCGGATGCGACACCCGGCGGCATCTATCTGCCTGACACCGCCAAGGAGAAGCAGACCGAGGGCGAGGTGATCGCCGTGGCGGAGGACGCCACCGAAGAAGTGGCCGTCGGCGACCGCGTCATCTACAAGGAGTTCGCGGGCACTGAGGTCAGTGTGGAAGGAGAGGACTACGTCCTGCTGTCCTCCGACGACCTGCTGGTAAAGTACGTGGCCGCTGACGAGATCCCCGAGTAGCTCTCTGCAATCGAGGAGGCGCAAATGGCTGCCATTGTGGACGAGGAGAAGTGCACGGCATGCGGTATCTGCCAGGACGCGTGTCCCCAGGAGGCGATCACGGTGGACGAAGTTGCGCGCGTAGACGCCGACCTCTGCACGGACTGCGGCGTCTGCGTGGACGAATGCCCGAACGAGGCCCTCTCTCTGCCGGAATAGCGGGGAGGCGAAGATGATCGCACAGACGCCAAAGCCTCTTGAAGAGGTACTCGAGTACTTGAGCGGTAAGCAGAAGGTGGTCCTCTACGGATGCGGCGGCTGCGCCACGGTCTTCCACACCGGTGGGGAGCCGGAGGTCCAGGCTATGGAGGAGGCCCTGACTGAGCATGGCAAAGACGTCCTGGCTGCCATTGCCCCACCCTTTGGCGAGTTCACCTGCTACCTGCCGTGGAGCAAGCAACGGCTCAGCAAGCACCGAAGCGAAGTGGAAGAGTGCGACGCGCTGCTGATGATGTGCTGCGGCGACGGGCTTCAGACGGTGTGGGACCACGTCATCGAAGAAGAGTTCGGGCTGATCAAGCCCGTCTATCCCGCCACGAACCCCATCGGTCATATGGGCGGCGGTCCGGGTCGGTTCGAGGAGAAGTGCATGCAGTGTGGTGATTGCGAACTCGGCAGGCTCGCCGGCATCTGCCCACTTACCCAGTGTGCGAAAGGCATGATCAACGGTCCCTGCGGAGGCGTGTCGAAGGAAGGGAAGTGCGAGGTCAACCGGGAGCATGATTGTGCCTGGATTCGCATCTACAGGCGCCTGAAGGCGCTGGGCGAACTGGATAAGATCAAGACGATTAACCCTCCCAAGGACTGGAGCAAGATGACCCGGCCGCGCGCCATCGAGGTGGAGCCGCTGCGCATGTGATAGCCGCCGTCTCAGCCCGCGGGGATGTGCGAGCCATGACGGCAACCAAGCGGGACCGATAGGCATGTGTCCAACGCAGTGGGAACAACACATCGAGGAGGCAAGGGAACAGAAGGACTGGTTCTTCGCCGGCCACCCTCAGTCCCCCCTGCCTGCTGCAAGGCGTAGCGCCTTCAGAGGGCTGGCGTACTACCCGATCGACCCTGCGTACCGTTTCGAACTTGGTCTGCACAAGCACGAAGGGAAAGAGATCATCGAGACAGGCGACACGGCCGGCCAGATGCGAACGCTGTGGCGCTGGGGCGAGTTCCGCTTCCCGCTCGGCGGCCAGGACTGCACGTTGAAGGCCTACAAGAGCGACCCCGACGAGGAGCGCCTGTTCGTTCCCTTCCGGGACGCCACCAGCGGCACGGAGACCTACAGCGCGGGCCGCTACCTGGACCTGGAGCCGGCACGGCACCTGACTTCTGAAGGCAAGTGGGTTGTGGACTTCAACGAGGCCTACAACCCGTGGTGCGCTTACAGCGAGGACTACGCCTGCCCCTTCGTGCCGCCTGAGAACTGGCTTCAAGTGCCAGTGCGCGCTGGAGAAAGAAGCTACGAACATGGATGATTTCAGCTTCCAGGAGCGCATAAGGCGCGATATGGAGGGCAGAGGGATCGCGCGCACGATCCTCGGCGTTGATGAGAACGCCTCGCCCCATGAGCTGAAGCGCGCCTGGCGGAAAGCCTGCAAGGAGAACCATCCAGACCGGAATCCCGGCGATCCCGATGCCGGGCGGCGGTTCGCAGCGATCAACTGCGCTTATCAGTTGCTGGCCTACGGCGAGCCATGCGAGATGCTTATCGAAGACAATCCGACGCAATACGCGATGTCGGAGGACGACAAGTACAGATTGGACAACGCCTGGGGGTTGTTCCTCTGGTGGCGGGACAAGTTTTTCTGAGAAGAGAGGCTATGAGACGATGCGAGGATCTGGCGGCGCCGGCGGAGCAAGAGGCATGGGCCGCGGCGGCCGTGGACGGATGGGAGGTCTGGGCGCAGGACCAGGGGGGGAACTGCGCTTGCCCCAAGTGCGGGAGGAAAGCGTCACACCAGCAGGGGAGGCCCTGCTACCAGGTGAAGTGCCCGAATTGCGGCACGCCCATGCCCCGTGACCGCTGAGCGCCGGCGCCATGGCAGAACATCCATTACCCTATCGCAGGAACAGCAAGGAGCGATTCGCATGAAGATCTGCGTAACCAGTCGAGGGCCGGACCTGTCTTCGGAAGTTGACCCCCGCTTCGGCCGCGCGATGTACTTCATCATCCGTGACGAAGAAACGGACACCTACGAAGTTGTGGACAACCAGCAGAACGTGAACGCGGCGGGCGGAGCCGGCGTGCAGTCCGCCACCGCCATCGCTGAGAAGGGCTGCCAGTGGGTCATAAGCGGGCACATGGGGCCGAAGGCCCTCTCCGTGCTCAAGGAGGCTGGCATTCGAGTGGCCACGGGCGCAAGCGGCAAGGTTTCAGATGCACTCGCGGCTTTCAAGGAGGGCAAACTGGAAGAGATCAGCGCCGCCGACGTACCTCCTCGCTGGTAGACGCAGAGTTCAGAAGCGCGACTTCGGGCGGCAAGAGCTGCGGCAGGAGAATCGAACATGCCAAAGGTGCGTTTCCCACAGTACCGACGGGCCAGGCACGGGACCGAGCTGTTCGCCGGCACCCTTCTCGAGCACGCGCGCAGGGCCGGGGTGGAGGTCCCGTCGGACTGCGGGGGCCTGGGCAAGTGCGGACGCTGCGCGGTCCGCATCGATCGGGGAGCAGAATGCCTGAACCCGAAGACCGAGGCGGAAAGCAGTAGGCACCTTGCGCCCGGAGAAAGGCTGGCGTGCCAGGCACGGATCGTCAACCCCGTCGCGGACATGACGGTCTTTGTCAAGGAGATGGGCAGGTACAGCATTGTGACGGAAACCGTCGACACCGACGACGTAGTGCTGGAGCCATCGGTTAAGCGTGATGGAAGGCACGTGGTGCATGCCTGTGGCGAGGAGTTGGGCCACTACGAAGGTGAGGTGTATGGGCTCGCCCTCGACGTGGGCACGACAACGCTGGCCATGCAAGTGGTGGACCTGGAAGACGGCCGCATCATCGCCACGACGGCCCGGACCAACCCCCAGATGTCGTACGGCAATGACGTCATCTCCCGCATCGGCTACACCATGCAGCACGAGGACGGGCTGCGCGCGCTCCAGTCCGCCGTCGTCGAGGCCGTGAATGAGGAACTGGAGGGGCTCGAGCGGCAGCACGGCAAGCTGAGCAAGAGCATCTTCGACGCCGTCGTCGTGGGCAACAGCACGATGCGCAGGCTGTTCTTCCGGCAAGACGTCAGTTCGCTGGGAGTCATCCCCTTCGAGCCCGCGGACACCGACCCGGCCGCGGCCAGGGCCGATGAGCTTGGCCTGCGCGTCAGTCCCCAGGCCCATGTCTACGGCGGTGCCCTCATTGGCGGCCACGCAGGTGCGGACGCCCTGGCCGACGTAGTGGCCTGCCGGCTCCACGAATCCGACGGCGTCTCCATCGTGATAGACATAGGCACCAACGGCGAGGTGGTGATCGGCAACAAGGACAGGATGATGAGCGCTTCCTGCGCGGCCGGAGGCGCCTACGAGGGAGCCACCGTCACCTGCGGCAGCGGCGCGGTGGAGGGTGCCATCAGCAACGTGTGGATCGCGGACGGCCACGTCACCTACGGGACCATCGGCGGCAAGCCCCCCGTGGGCGTCTGCGGGTCGGGGCTGATCGACCTGCTGGCGGAGCTTCTGCGCAGCGGCCGCATGAGCAGGAAGGCCAAGATAGGCGAGGACTTCTGCCTCGCTGACGGCATCTGCATCACCCAGCAGGACGTTTACGCGCTGATAACTGCCAAGGCCGGGCTCAGGCTCGACCAGGACCTCCTGATGCGCTACTACGGCGTCGAGCTGGCCCAGGTGCAGAAGATATTCCTGGCGGGTGGTTTCGGCAACTTCATCAACCCTGAGAACGCCGTGGCCATTGGCCTCCTTCCGCCCGCGCCTGAAAAGGTCGTGCGCATAGGCAACGGAGCGCTGGCAGGCGCCCGGGAGATGCTGGTCAGCCGCAGTGTGCGGCGGAGATCGGAGCAAATAGCCCGGGCCATCGAACACACGAAGCCCAACGAGAGGGAACCTGATTTCCCGTACATGGTGGCCGAGAAGATGTACTTCTGAATCCTGACGCCGCGGAAGGTCGACTGACCCGTCCTCCGCAACGAAAAAGGGATAACCATGCTCATCACCATCGCCAGCGGCAAGGGCGGCACGGGCAAGACAACCGTCGCCGTCAACATGGCCGCCGCCCTGGCCCGAGGCAGCATTACGGAAGGACAGGTCAGGCTGCTGGACTGCGACGTCGAGGAGCCTAACGACCACCTGTTCGTCCACCCGCGCTTCTCCATCAGGGAAGACGTGCAGGTCCGGCGGCCGGAGTGGCACGCCGGGCTGTGTACGGGCTGCAAGAGATGCCAGGAGGCGTGCAACTATAACGCCATCGCCGTGGTCCAAAGGGCCAACCCGGGAGGCACTGCTCAGATGGCCGGGAAGGCCAAGGTCCTGATCTTCCCCGAGCTGTGCCACGCCTGCGGCGTGTGCAGCTACGTCTGCCCGGAGGGGGCGTTTACGGAACAGGCCGTCTCGATCGGCACGGTGGAGGCCGACCCGGACAGCGGGGAGTTCTTCTTCGCCCATGGCGTCCTCAACGTGGGCGAGCCGCTCGCCCCGGCCGTCGTCCGGGGCGTGAAGCGGCACGCGGCCCAGGACGGCCTGACGCTGATTGACGCCGCTCCCGGCACGGCGTGCCCTGTGGTCGAGGCGATGCAGGGCGCCGACGTCGTCATCCTCGTCACCGAGCCCACCCCGTTCGGGCTGAACGACCTGCGCCTGGCGCTGAACATGGCGTTGAAGCTGGGCATCCCCGTCGGCATCGTCGTGAACCGCTCGGACGGCGAGGACGAGATCATCCGGCAATACGCCGATGAGGCCGGTGTCCCAATCCTCGGCCGCATACCGTTCGACAGGCGATACGCCGAGGTCTACTCGCGGGGCGGCCTGCTGGTGGACGAGTTCCCGGAGGTCACCGAGGCCCTCCTCGGCATCTTCCGGGAAGCCATGGCGCTTGCCGGGACTGAGCCGCCCCCGGCGCCGGCAGAGGAGCTGCTCGCCGAGATGGCGGCTACCGATCAGGGGCGGCCGGATGGCTCCGCACATGCGGATTACCGCGAGTGCACCGTCATCAGCGGCAAGGGCGGCACCGGCAAGACCACGGTCACGGCGGCCCTGGCCGCGCTGGCCGAGGACAAGGTCCTGGCCGATTGCGACGTGGACGCCGCCGACCTGCACCTGCTGCTCCGTCCCGAGGTGCGCGAGGTCCGCGACTTCTATGGCGGGCAGAGGGCTGCTATCGCCGAGTCCCTCTGCACGGGCTGCGGACGCTGCGCCGAGCTTTGCCACTTCTGCGCCATAGAACCGGTGCAGAGTGACGAACAGGGCGGTCCGCTGACCTACCGCGTGGATGACTTCCCTTGCGAAGGCTGCGGCCTGTGCGGTTACGTCTGCCCCGCAGGCGCGATTGAGCTCAGCCAGGCACGCACCGGGCAGAGCTACGTGTCCCGGACCCCTTACGGCACCATGTCCCACGCCCGACTGGGCATCGCTGAGGAGAACAGCGGCAAGCTGGTCACCTGGGTGCGCGAGCGGGCCTCGGCCCTGGCGGCAGAAGACGGGGCCTCCACCATATTCAACGACGGCTCCCCCGGCACGGGCTGCCCGGTGATCGCCTCCATCTCCGGCGTTGACTTCGCGCTGATCGTCACCGAGCCCACCGTCTCGGGCGTCCACGACCTGGAACGGGTGCTCGAGCTCTGCCGGCACTTCGGCGTGCGGAGCCTGGTCTGCATCAACAAGTGCGACCTGAACGCCGAGCAGGCGGGGCGCATCCGCGACATGGCCCGGCAGCAAGGGGCCCGCCTGATCGGCGAGATCCCGTTCGACCCGGCCGTCAACGAGGCCCTCTGCGCCGGCAAGAACCTGGTGGAGTTCGGCCGGGGACCGGCGGCACAGGCCGTGCGGCGGATATGGGACGCGCTGAAGAACGAGATACTCAGCGGCTAAGGACCCGTTATGGGGAAGCGGCAAGGCACAGACAAAGAGAAGTGGCCGCTTGAGGCCCCCCGCGCCAGGGCCATCCTCGATTCCATCGGCGACGGCGTCTTCACGGTGGACCTGGATTGGCGCGCCTCCACGTTCAACCACGCAGCAGAGCAGACCCCCTGATCGGACCTTCCGGGGCGAGGTGTTAACTGCCGATGCCCACCTACGACTACAGGTGCGGCAAATGCGGGCACGTGCTCGAGGTGTGGACTACGCCTCAGACGCCCGGCCCTGGTGGCGGGCCACCTGGATGTGTGGCTCGGCGATGACCTCTGTGCGGAGGGATCTGGATACCAGGCACGTGCTCTCGGCCCGTTGCATCGCTTGTTCGGCCTTCTTGCGGTCCAGCTCCGAAGCAACCACTACCTCTGGCTTGACCCTCACCAGGGTAAACACCAGCCCCTCTTCCCCGTAGTGCAGGTTCCCCTCCGCTGTGCTGCTGTAGCTGACCAGCTCGATGTCTTCCTTCACACGGTAGTAAAGGAAGGTGGTCATGATGCAGCAATTCACGGCGGCCACGAACAGATCCTCCGGGCTCCAGACCCCCTCGTGGCCTCCAAAATCGGGAGGTGTTGCCACGCTGATATCAGGCTTGCCTTCGGCAGTGAGAACTCCCCTCTTTGCCTCCGCCCAACTCACCGTGTTGGCATATCGCCAGGATTTTGGCTTCGAGGTTACCTTCGCCATGTGAAGTCCTTCCCAGAGTACCCTGGTTGAGCCCCCGCCCCCGTCCAAGGGAAGACGGCAGCCGTCTAATGCTCCGAGAGCATCTTGTGGATCCCCTCGGCTGCCTTCTTCGCGTCCGCAATGGCAGTTACCGCGTCCATGTTGAGATTGACGATGTCCCCGCCGGCGAAGACCCCCGGTACGGACGTCATGCCATCCTCGTTCACCTTCACCTTCCGCCGCTCGGTGAACGCGAGGGATTCCATGAGGTGATCGGGGATGAAGGACAGGTCATATCCCTGCCCGATGGCCTCGATGACCATGTCCCCTTCCAGGACCATGGTCCGGTCTTCGTAGAAGGTGGGGCTGAACCTGCCTTGTTCGTCAAAGACCGACTTGACCGCCTTGCACTCCAGACCACTGACCTCACCTTGCTCAAGCAGAATCCCCTTGGGCCCCCAGGCGGGGTTGAACTGGATTCCTTCTTCTTTTGCTTCTTCGATCTCCTCCTGGCTGGCCGGCATCTCCTCCCACGACTCGAGGCACACTGCTCTCGTCACGCTTTCCTGTCCGGGGTATTGCATCTGCTGGAGGCGCAGGCAGGTGCGGGCCACGTCCATGGCCACGTTGCCGCCGCCGATGACGATGACGTGCCGGCCTACGTCGGGCGCGGGGCCGACCCTGGCGGCATTCAAGAAGTCAAGCGCCATAAGCGCTCTGTCCTCGTTCTCAATGCGGGCGGTGTAGCTTCGGTGTGTGCCCACCGCCATGAAGACGGCGTCGTAGCGCTCTCGCAACTCGTCGAACTGGACGTTTTTCCCCACGGCGGTGTTGAACCGGAACTGAACTCCAAAGGAAGCGATGTAGTCCACGTCGTCCTTGACGGCATCGTCGGGGAGCCTGTATCTCGGGGGACCCATCCTGAGCATCCCCCCGCCGGCGGGTTGGGACTCAAACACCGTCACCCCGTGGCCCTTGAGGCGCAGGAAGTAGGCCACGGCCAATCCGCCGGCACCGGCCCCGATGACGGCGACCTTCTTGCCCGTCTCGGCGGGAAGCTCGGCGCGCAACGTCTCCCGATAGCTCTCAACGGTATCCGCGGCGTACCTTTTCAGCCAGCGAATGGCGACCGGTTCGCCCCTGAGCCCGAGGGAGCAGGCGTCTTCGCAGTGCTTCATGCAGATGCGCCCACAGATCGCCGGCAGCGGGTTATCCTCGAGTATGATTCTCAACGCCTCTTCGCTGTCATCCTCGCTAATGGCCTTTACGTAGTCAGAGATCCTCAGGTTGGCCGGGCACGCTTCCTCGCAAAGCCCGCATTCGAGGCACCGGGATGCCTCGCTGCGGGCCTGCTCGGCGCTGTATCCGCGGACCATCTCCACAAAGGACTGTTTCCTCTCCTGCGCGGAGACCTGCGGCATGGGCACGCGTTGGGGCTCGAACAATGCGAAGTCCAGGTCGGGTGAGAAGCCTTCGTAATCCCTCTTGCGATGCGTCAGGCTTGCCTTCAGGATGGAGTACTCCTCCGCCGGCAGGAAGGTCGCTTCGTCCTTCTTCTCGTCCTTTGGGACGAACACAAAGGTGTCGGTGTCAAAGTGGATGTGGAAGTAATCCCTGGACAGCCGCAGCGAACCGGGAGGACAGATGTCCACGCAGAGCCCGCAGAAGCAGCACCTGCCGTAGTCGAGTTGCGGCCGCTCGTTCTTGTTGCCCGGCTCCGGCTCGATCGCCGGCACCTCGATCATCGTGATCGCTTCGTTCGGGCAGATGTCGGCGCAGTTGCCGCAACCCGTGCACCGGTCCCAGTCGTTGAGGTGGAACCCCCGGTATCTGGGCGCCGGTTCCTTCTTCTCAAAGGGGTACCTCAACGTCAGGGGTTTTTGGAACAGGAACCTGATCGCCTTCAAAGGGCTCAGGATGCTTGCCTTTCCCATCTCGTCCTTCCCTTATCTGTCTATCTCGGGAGCGACGACGTAGAGGCTTATCATCGTGTTGCCGACATCCGCGATGCTGGCGCCTTCGAGCGCTTTCTCCAGGATGGTAAGCCCATGCGGATACGAAGGGGTTCTGAAATGGACCCTGTAAGGCTTGTCCCCGCCGTTGCTGACCAGGTACAGGCCCAGCTCTCCGCGCGAGGATTCGCATCTGACATACGCTTCGCCGGGCGGGATTCTCCACTTGAAGGGGTTGGGAATCCTGTTGTACACCTCGCCATCGGGCATGGCGTCAAGGAGCTTGAATACCATGTGGACGCTTTCGATCAGCTCATCCCTGACCACCCATATCCTCGAATAGGCGTCGCCTTCCTGCCTCGTGGGCACCTCCCAGTCCACCTTGTCGTACGCCGCGTAAGGTTCGACTTTCCTGATGTCGAACTTCATGCCCGTTGCCCGCAGCACCGGTCCTGTGGCGCCGAGCGCCTTTGCCTGCTCCTGGCTCAGTTGTCCTACCCCCCGGGCCCTCTCGTAGAACAGGCGGTTGTTGAAGAATGTGGCGTCGTAATCCGGCACCCAACCGCCGATGGAGTGAAGCGTGTGTACAATCCTGTCCCTGAAGCCTTTCGGGAAATCGCGTCGCACGCCGCCCGGCCACAGGTATATGTGGTAGACGCGGCCGCCGGTCAGCTCTTCGAAGAGGTCGAGCACAAGATCGCGGTGGTACATCGCCCACTGGGCCGGCGTGTCGAAGCCGAGCATGTTCGAGTAGGCCCACAGGCCGAAGAGGTGCGACGAAACCCGAGCCAGCTCCAGGCAGATGCTCCTGATGTACTGCGCCCGCTCCGGCACCTCGATGCCGGCGAGCTTCTCGACGGCCATGGCATAGACCATTTCCATGGAGTCGGGTTCCACGACGTTGATGCGGCACACCATGGGGAAGTTCTGGATCCAGGTCCTGTATTCCATCAGCTTCTCGAACCCACGGTGGAGATAGCCGGGATTGGCGGTGGCTTTCAGCACCCGGTCGCCCTCGACCTTCAGCGTGATGCTGAAGTTCCCGACCATCCCGAGGTGCTGGGGGCCGAAGTACAGCTCCAGTTCCCTTCCGGAGCCCGATCCTGCTATCTCTGAGATCTGAGCCATATCACTTAGTCTTCCACCGGCGGGATTGCACCGAAGGTCTTCTCAACGTACTGGCGGGTGTCGAAGTCTTTCCGGAAGGGAGGTATTTCGTAGCCTCTTTCCAGGAAAAGCGGAATCAGCCGGGGGTGGCCCTCAAAATGGACCCCATAAAGCTCGTGTATTTCCCGCTCGTGAGGTTCCGCGTTCTCGAAGATGCCGATCACCGAATCCAGCTCGGCGCTCTCCCGGGGAAGCTTCGTTCTCAGCAACACGTGCCGCCGCTGTTCGGGGCCGTAGTCCGTGTTGTTTCGCATGTAGCAGGTCAGCAGGTACACCACCTCGAGTTCCCCCTCCTCGATCCAATCCACGCAGGAGACAAGCGCCAGGTGATCGAGCCCGTGTTCCCTCAGATATCGGAGGACTGCGGGGATGCTCTCGCCGGGGGCGAGGACGAACATCATCCCGTCCTCGCGGTCGGTGACCTCCACGCCCTTGAACGTCGCCTCCAGGCCGGTGCGCAGCGATGCGATCATGGTCGGGCTTCCTCAGCTTCCGCCTCGGTCGGATACAGCGGCGGCCACTGCAGTTCCCCGAAGAGCATCTCCTGGTTCCTTCTGTAGGCCGCGTAATACCGCTTGTATCGGAGATAGCCGTCGGCTTTCCCCTTGTCGATCAGGGTCCACAGGTGCGTCACTCCGACGAACACCGCCTCGGGGCGCGGCATGCAGCCGGCGATCCAGCCGTCCACGGGGATGTACCTGTCGAGGTGCTTGATCGTGTTGTAGGAATCCCAGTACATCCCGCCGTTGATGGGGCATGAGCCGAAACCCACCGTGTATTTCGGATCCGGCATCTGTTCGTAGGTCCGTATGATGGCCTTCAGGGTCTTGAGGGAAACATACCCCGTGATCATGAAGAGGTTTCCCTGCCTGGGCGTGGCCACCGGCAGCACGCCGAACCTCTCCGCATCCCACCTGGTGGTGATGACGGGTGGGATCTCGATGATCCCACAGCCGGTGCAGAAGTAGACGGCGTGCAAGGAGTACTTGTGGGCCATCTTGGCCGGGCTCTTGAGCCACTTGGTGATCTGGTTTCTATCCATCCTCACACCGATTTCGACAGGACCGTGATGGCCATCTGCAACAGCGCCAGGGCCGTCGGCCACTTCCAGCAGAACCTGACCGCACTCTCGATCCTGATCCTGGGCAGCACAGCCGCGATCATCTCCGCCGCCACGAACACGACCAGCATCTTCACGAGGAAGGTGGCGAGATTCACGCCGCCGCCCAGAAACAGATCAACGTAGAGGGCAATCACGACGAAGAGGTGAACGCCCTTCTGGACCGCAAGCAGGGCCAGGTAGCTGCCGCCGTATTCCGCCAGCGGGCCGGAGGCTATCTCCTGGGGGGCACTCACCAGGTCAAAGGGCCTTATGCCGAGCATGGCCGGCAGTATCAGGAACGCCGCCACTGCCGAAAGCGGAACAGATAGGACTCCCCAGCCCGACTCCTGCTGCCGGGCGACAATCTCCGTTATGGAAATCGTCCTGTAGTGCGACATCACCGCCAGGATCACCAGCAGGAACGGCACCTCGTAGGCGAGCGCCAGCAGCAGCTTGCGGCTGACGCCTATGCTGGCGTTCGGATTCGCGGAATCCCCGGCGCCGAGGGCCAGCCCCAGCGGCCCGAACAGCATCAGGTACATGACCACCAGCAGGCCGCCGGATGACGAGAGGGGACACAGCACCCCGTGAGCGAGGGGATTCTGGCGGCAGATCACCGTTCCCCCCAGAGGTATGAAGAGGACCGTGACGAGGGAGCCGGCCAGGGCAAGAACCACGCCAAGCTCGAAGAGGGAACCATGGGATATGCTGCGCTGCGACATCATCCTTATCACGTCAATGACGGGCTGGTAGAGCGGGGGGCCGTAACGGCGATGGATGCGCGCGATGATCTTGCGCGACAGGCCGAGGAACAACACCCCCACCGCCAAGGCGATCAGCGGTGAGAGCAGAAGCTGGATGATTCTCGTCACCATATGTGCCAGACCATCTGCACGAAGATCAGGAAGGCCAGCAGACAGACGATGTACATCACGTAGTTGCGCACGTCTCCGGTGTAGATCCGTCTCAACCCGTCGAAACCGCCCCTGGCCCCACCGGCAACCCGCGTGTAGAACTCATCCGCCCAGTCGCGCAGATAGCCGATGGTGGCCCCCTCCAGCGGGTCGTAGAACCGCACCGTGTGGTGATACCTTCCCGCCGGCACGGGGGAGCCCGCGGCGTAGCTGTCCTCCTGTGCCACGCGCCTGGGCGCCGCGGAGGCCCGCAGAACGAGCAGCACCGCCAGCACCGCGAGCGCGGCGGCGGCGAAGATGCTCACCATGTTCAGTGGCCCCACCTGGGGCCCGAAACCCGTAAGAGTTGCCTGCACGGGCTCCAGGCCAAGCGAACCCACAATGGGCCCCACTGCGCCAAGCGGAATGCCGGGCAGTATCCCGAACAGGATGATGATCGACCCGCAGACCACCAGTGGCAGCCGCATCGTGAACGGCGCCGCTTCCAGGTGGGCGTACTTCTCCGGGAGCTGACCGAGGAACATGTTGTGGAGCAGCTTGTAGACGTAAAGGATCGCCCCCCACGTGCCCACCAGCGCCGCCAGGGCCAGGAAAGGATGCCCCTCGGCGATCAACGTCTTGTAGATCAACCACTTGGACACAAAGCCGCTGGTCAGCGGCACGCCGATCAGCCCCAGCCCACCGACCAGGGCGCACGCAAAGGTAACCGGCATCCTCTTGATGAGCCCCCCGAGTTCGTTCAGGTCCCTTACCCCACCGGTCCTGTACTCGACGGCCCCCACGGCCAGGAACAGCAGTGCTTTGAACACAGCGTGGTTGAAGGTGTGGAACAGGGCCCCCGTAAGCCCCAGACTGGTGGCGAAGCCCATGCCCAGGATGATGTAGCCGATCTGCCCGATGGAACTCCACGCCAGGAGCCTTTTTGCGTCGGTCTGAAGCACCGCGATGAAGGTGGGTATCAGGATGCCAATGGCCCCCAGCCAGCAGAGGACTGAGTTGAAGCTCACCCACGCGCCCCTCAGCCCCAGCAGAAGCTTGAGCCCCACCAACGCATACATGACGAGGACAAAGCCGTAGATGCCCATCTTGATGAGGATGCCCGACAGCACAGCGCTGAAAGGCGACGGGGCCTCCGAATGCGCATCCGGCAGCCACGTGTGCAGAGGGACCATCGCGCTCTTGATGCCAAAGCCAATGCTGAAGGCAACCAGGACACCGAGCAAGAAGCCCGTGCCCCTGGATCCTATCCGTTCGGCCAGCTCGGAGATGACCAGCGTGTCGTGAGCTGCATACAGGCTGAGCAATCCCACCAGCATGGCGCACGAGCCGATGATGGACATGACGATGTACTTCAGCCCGGCGTACAGGGCTCGCCCGCGGTTGTAGCTTATGAGCAGATACGCCGCCCAGCTCATGACCTCCCAGAAGATGAAGAAGCTGAGCAGGTCGCCGCTGAACACGATGCCCAGCATGGCGGCGTTGACCAGCAGCAGGGCGAAGTAGTAGAAGCTCACCTTCTCCCTGCCGCGCACGTAGCGGAGGGAGAATACAACGCTCAGGCAGCCGACCAGGGACACCGTGATGGCGAAGAACCAGGCCAGGGCGTCCGTCCGCAGGATGAGGTCCAGCCCGAGGAAGCCGGAGTAGTAGACGTGCTCACCGGATCGCCCGTACGCCGCGGCCACAAGACAGACGAGGAGCGCAGATACAGCGGTGGCGAAGACGTTGCGGACCTTCGCTGAAAGGAGGCCGAGCGGGTAACTCAACCCCGCCCCGGCCAAGGCCACTGTCAGTATCGCCCCTGCGCCCACCTTCAGTCTCCCATTACGTTCTGCACGTAACTGTCCCTGTCCAGCAGGTCATTCGCCGCCGCTCCGAGCGCCCGCTCCACCAGCCCGGGATACAGGCCGACCGCGACAATCAAGGCCGCCAGCACTCCCACCGGCACCAACGCCGAGAGGGGGGGCTCTTTCCGCGTCTCTTCGCGCGCCTGCTGTGGCGCCGGCTTGAAGTAGAGGCCCTGCACTATGCGCAGGAAGTACGCGCCCTCTATCACCGTGCCAATAAGGGCGATTGCAAGAAGTACGACAAAGAAGGTGTCCGCTGTCTCCAGGGCAGCCCGAACGATCATGAACTTGCTGGCAAACCCGACGAACGGCGGCAGCCCGACGAGCGAGAAAGCGCCTACCGTGAAGCACAGCGACGTCAGCGGCATCCTCGTGCCCATCCCGTTCAGCGACGAGACCTCCCTCGATCCGGTGCGGAGGATCATATAGCCGGAGGCCAGGAACAGCAGCGCCTTCGCCAGGGCATGGCTGATGACCACGAAAAGGGCCGCAGAAACACCCGTCGCAGAGGCCATCGCCAGCCCGAACACGATAAGCCCCATCTGGCCGATGCTGGAGTATGCCAGAAGCCTCTTGATGTCGTTCTGGCTGAAGGCACACATCTCGCCGATCAAAAGCGTCGCAACGCTGAGCAGCGCCACGAAAGGCAGGATGCTCTGCGCCCCGTAGATCGTGTAAACCACCCGCGCAACGGCGTAAATGCCCGCCTTGATGGCGATGCCGGACAGGATGGCGCTGATCGAGGACGGGGCAGAGGAGTGCGCATCCGGCAGCCAGGCGTTCAGCGGGAACACTGCTGCCTCCACTCCAAAACCCGTGATCAGAAAGGCCAGAGACACGAACAGCCTGAAGCTGCTGACCGAACTGACGTTGGCGGCTATGTCCGCCATGCTCAGGGCGCCGAAAGCACCGTACAGCAAGCCGATCCCTATCAGGACGAAGCTCGAGCCTATGGCCCCCTGGATCAGATACTTGGCCCCGGCCTCCACGCTCGCGCTGTCCCCCCAGTAGGCGACCAGCGCATAGGAGGAGATGCACAGTATTTCAAAGAAAACGAAAAGGTTGAACACGTCGCCCGTCAGCACGACGCCGGTAGCTCCGACGAGGATGAGGATGGAGAGAACGTGGTATCTTGTTGTCGCCCCTTCGCGGATGTAGTCCATTCCGTAGACAGCCACCAGCAGGCCGATCAGCGCAATGAGGGAGGACAGAAGCAGCCCCAGCGGCCCAGCCACCAGGTGGATCGAGAAAGGCGGCGCCCAGCCGGCGGTCCGGACGACAATCGGCGCCCTCAGCGCATCCGGCAGGAGCGAGACGGACACGAGGAGGTTGAAAAGCATGGCGACAGCGGGGACGTACCGGGGGGCTCCCTTCCGGGCCAGACCCAGCAGGGGCGTGATGAACGCAAGGCCCAGCGGCACCGCGATCAGGAGTATGGGACTCACCACCTCAACCCCTTGATCTTGCGAAGGTCTAACGTCCCGTAGTGGCCATACACCCTGATTGTCAGCGCCAGCGCCAGCGCCAGCACTGAGACTCCAATGACAATGGCAGTCAGAACAAGCGCCTGGGGCACGGGATCCACCATCCCCTCCGGCTGCCGGGCTGCCTCCGAGAAGATCGGAGCCGTCCCCCCCTGGATGTAGCCGACGGTGACCAGGAACAGGTTGACCCCCGTATCCATCAGGTTGATCCCGATGATGACCTTGATCAGGTTCGGCTTGACCAGCACGACGTACAGGCCGATCAGCACCAGCGAGAAACAGCCCACGTAGTGAATGGAGGGGGACAGGAGACTCATGGCGCCTCCCCGGACAGGTTGGCGATGATGCTGCCGAGTTCCGAACCGACCTTCAGCCCGATCGCCACGTAGATAATCGGGATGACCCCGCCGCTGAACAAGGTAAGGGCACTGCCCTTGGGCAGGAAGTTCAGCAACAGAGAGCCCCCGACGGCCAGCCCGACCAGCGCCAGGACCACGAAGGCGAGCCCCGACAGCGACTCCGTGACGGTGAAGCCGGCACTCCTCAACCCTTTGCCCCGGCACCCCAGATAGACCAGCAAGAAACCGGAGGCGACCACCGCGCCTCCCTGGAATCCGCCTCCCGGCGTAAGGTGCCCGTGGATGAAGATATAACTACCCAAAAGCAGAATGAGTGGGAACAGAAAGCGGCAGCCGGTGAAGACGACCAGACTGGCTGGCTCCGCGCGGACTCGCGCTGGCTTCTCACGCCGCGTGGAGAGGACCACGGCCAGCCCCACGGCGGCAATGAACAGCACGGTGACCTCGCCCAGAGTGTCAAAACCACGGTAGTTCACCACCACCGAGGCGACGATGTTCCCGGCCCCGTTCTCCTCGAGACCCCGGCTGTTATACCGCTGGCCGAAGTTGACCCTGTCCTGTGCCAGCTTTCCGGCCCTGTTTGCCCCCTCTGCCCCGAAGTACGCACCGGAGAAGCAGAGGGAGATCCCCAGTGCAACGATCAGAAGCAGCGAGAGGCTAATCAGTCTTCTCATTTCTCTCGTATCTTACGGTCCTGTTGATGGCAAAGATGAAGATTGCAGTGGTCAACCCGGCGCCGATGCTCGCCTCCGCCATGGCTACGTCCGGGGCCTGAAGGAAATAGAAGATAATGGAGGCCATCAAACTGACCAGCGCGCACGCGATGACGGCGTTGAGAAGGTCTCCGAACCTCGCCGCCGCCACCGCCGCCACGATCATGACCAGCACCACGAATGTCTGGAAGATGATCATCCCTCTGTCTTCCCGTAGCTCTCGAATTCCTCGCTCTTGTCCAGGACGCTTCCCTCCCACAGGGGCACGCCGCTCTTGCGGCTGGCGCGTCCCAGCGCATGGCTGGAAATGGGATTGGTCAGGAGGATGAAACAGGCTATCAGCAAGCACTTCGCGAACCACGACGGCTCCATCAACCCGACGCCGATGATCGTCAGGAAGGCGCCCAGGGTGGTGCACTTGGTGCCGGCCTGGAGACGGTTATACACGTCGGGAAACCGGAATACCCCCAGGCTCCCCAGGAAAAGGAACATGGTGCCAATCGCCGTGACTATGGTCCCCACCAACGTCACCCTAAGCCCCCTTCCAGGTACCTGGCGATCGCCACAGCTCCAATGAAGGTCAGCAGGGCGTACACCAGGGCGACATCCAGGTAGACATATCTGTTGAACACAAAGCCCAGCAGCACCAGCAGGGCAGTGGTCACCGTGGCCGCGGTGTCCACGGCCACCGCGCGGTCTGCACTGCTGGGCCCCTTGAGCATCCGCAGCAAGCAGAGCAGCATTCCGGCCCCGGTAATGGCTACAAGAAGGAGGTAACTCACTGGAAGATCACCCGCAGGTATTTCTCGAACCTCTCCCCGATCAACTCAGTGGCCGCGTCGATCTCCTCGACCTTTACGTTTATCCAATGGATCAGGAGCTTGTCCCCGATCACGTCCAGCGTGAAGGTCCCGGGCGTCAGGGTGATCGAATTGGCCAGGATCATCTTGGCGATGTCGGACGTCAGTGCCGTCCTGATCACCACAACGCCCGGGTTTATGGGCATCCGTGGATGAACGACCCTGTAGGCAACGTCAAGATTGGCCTTCATGATCTCCCACAGCAGAACCACCAGGTAGACGGCGAAGAAGACGGCCCTCTTGATCGTCAGCGGGGGCAGACCCAGGCGGATGTAATGCGTACTGAGCACCAGGGAAAGCGCCAGACATGCCCCCGTGCCGACCAGCACTTCCTGCGCTTCGAGGCTCTGCGTCAGAGCAAGCCAGACCAGGAGGGACATGCCCAGCATGTAGAGGAAGCTCCTCAGCTTGTCTGCGAACGGATAGACCGTCTCAGCCACGCCGGCCTCCCATGCCTACAGGTGATAGACGAGCCGAGCCAGTTCCATGCCCAGGTCCACGCACGTGACTTTCACGGTGTCCGGCATGTTCAGGTTGCAGGGCGCGAACGATAGCAGCGCCTTCACCCCTGCGTCGGCCATGCGACGGGCCACTTCCGGCGCCTCTGCGACCTCCACGGCCACGATGCCTAGACGTATGCCCTCCTCTTTTATCCGTCGCTCCAGGTTCGCAATGTCTTCGACCAGCACGCCCTTTACGGTCCTGCCTATCTTGCGTGCATCCTTATCGAAAGCTGCTGCGATGTGGAAGCCTTCCTGGCTGAAGCCCGGATATGCCAGCAGGGCACGTCCTATGTTGCCCACCCCGACCAGCGCTGCCTTCATCGGCGCATCCAGATGGAGTATCCCCCGGATAACGCCGATCAACTGCTCGACGTTGTAGCCGACTCCTCGCGTTCCGAATTCGCCGAAGTAGGAGAAGTCCTTCCGCACCGCGGATGCCTTCAGATGACAGGCATCGGCAAGTGCCTGGGACGAGACCACCTCGACGCCTTCTTCGCGCAAGCACAGCAGCGCCCGGAGGTAAGCAAAAAGACGCCCTGTGGTCTGTTCTGGAACGGTTGTTCGAGGCATATTGTGCTTGTGCTCACATTCGCAAGAACGCGACATTATACGACCGGGTATCTCCACTGTCAAACAGGGCGGGCACTCTCTTGGTGCGGCAGCGGAGGTGCTCGGAAAGGCCGGCGAACCGCTCAACGGCAAGGCCGTCGTCGAGGGCGCGTTCGAGGCGGGTTACCGGCGATCGGAGGGCAAGACGCCGGCGGCTACCGTTTACTCGGCCATCCTGCGCGAGATTCAGAAGAAGGGCGACGCTGCCCGCTTCCGCAAGGTCGGGAGCCGGCTATTCGAGCTGGCCAAGCAGCGCCCCCTGTTATCTCGGCTCTTCCATTAGCCCGGCCGCAACGGCCGGGGTCTTCTGTGCGCCGGCTAGATCGGGCCATTGCCCCCTCGGCGCCCGAGGGTACACAGCGCCGTCCGCAAGCTGCAATGCCGACGTAGTGCGCGTCCAGCGCCCCGAGTCTGCCCCGGACACGACCTGTTGCTACACTGGCTGGAGAATGGCCTCGGAAACACCGGTGGGCAGGGCGGCGACTTCAGCCGCGAAGCGTTCTGACCGTGTCCGCTCCGGCCGACCATCCTCCATAGCTCGCCCACGGCGAGCGACGGAGGACAGGCCCTCCGGTGCGTCACATGCGCCCGGGCGTCCCCCCTCGGTGTTCGTGCTTCGCGCGCAGCAGGGCGCGGTAGAGGGCCTCGGTGTCGCTGACCATCGTCTCGACGCGGAAGGCGTCGGCGAAGCGGCGGCGCCCCTCCCGGGCCATCTGGCGCGCCTGCTCGCGATGTTCGACGGCTTCGACGATGGCCGTCGTAGGCGACCACCGGCTTCTCGCAGAGCAGCGCCTGCACCAGCACACGAGGCAGCCCCTCCCGCAGCGAGGCGTGCACGACCACGTCCATGGCGCTCATCACGGCGGGCACCTGCTCCGGCGGCACCAGCCCGGCGAAGACGGTCCGCTCGCCCAGCCCGAGCCGCAGCGCCAGGGCCTGAAGCTCATCGCGCAGGACGCCGTCCCCGACGAAAAGCAGCTTCACGTCAGGGCAGCGCTCGGCCACCTTCGCGGCGGCCCGCAGGACGAACTCGTGGCCCTTCAGCTCGAAGAGACGGGCCACCTTGCCGATGACCACGTCCCGGGGGCCGAAGCCGAACTGCCGCCTCACCTCCTCGCGGCGCGGGTCGTCCGGCCGGTAGGCGTCCACGTCCATGCCGCTGCGGACGATGGAGTAGCCCCCGCGCGGGCGGATCCCGGCCGCCGTGGCCTGGTCCACCATAGCCCGGGCGACGCAGATGATGCGGTCGGTCAGGCGGGCGGCCACACGTTCGGCCAGGATGAAGGCCGCGTTGGCGAGGGGAGGGGCGTAACGATGGAAGGGGAGCCCCTCGACGGTGTGGACGATGACGGGCACGCCCGCCGCCCGGGCGGCGAGCCGGCCCAGGATGCCTGCCTTGGAGCTGTGGGTCTGGATGACGGCTGGCTGCCACCAGCGGAAGATGCGCACGAGCCTGAGGCAGGCGGCCGCGTCGAGCCAGGGCCTCACGGCGCGACGCATCTCGGGCACGACGATGTGGGGGATGCCGCGGCGGCGCACTTCGCTCAGCAGCTCGCCCTCCGGGCCGAGCGGGGGGCCGGTAACGAGCAGCACGTCCCAGTCGGGGCTGCGGTTGAGGCGGTCGCAGATGTGGAGGGTGTTCTCCTGGGCGCCGCCCAGGATCATGCGGGTGATGACGTGCGCGACGCGGACGGGACCAGTTGCCATAGGGGGCCCCGCAGAGGTGACGGCGGGCTCGGGGCCGGCCGCTCAAGCGGACTCAGCCTGCGAACTTGCGCAACGCCAGCGAGACGTTGTGACCGCCGAACCCGAACGAGTTGCACAGGACGGCGTTGAGCCGCCGCTGCTGGGCCTGGTGCGGCACGAAGTTCAGCCCGCAGCACTCGGGGTCCGGGTCATCCAGGTTGATAGTCGGCGGGCAGACGTCGTCGAGCATGGCCCAGACGCAGACGGCGCTTTCGAGCGCGCCGGACGCCCCCAGCAGATGGCCGAAGACGCTCTTGGAGGAGCTGACCGCCAGCTTGTGGGCGTGGTCGCCGAAGACGGCGCAGATGGCCTTGGCCTCTACGTCGTCGCCGGCCGGCGTGCTCGTGCCGTGGGCGTTGATGTAGTCCACGTCCTGGGGTCCGAGGCCGGCGTCCTCGAGGGCGTGAGCCATGGCCAGGGCGGCTCCGCGCCCCTCGGGGTCGGGCAGCGTCACGTGGTAGGCGTCGCTGCTGGCCCCGTAGCCGGCCAGCTCCACCAGGATCTCGGCGCCGCGCTGGCGCGCGTGTTCGAGGCATTCGATGATGAGTATGGCGGCGCCTTCGGCCATGACAAAGCCGTCGCGGTTGAGGTCGAAGGGGCGGCTGGCGGCCGGCGGGTCGTCGTTGCGGGTCGAGAGGGCCTTGGACTGCTGGACCCCGCTGAGCCCCATGGGTGTCACGGCGGCCTCGGCCCCGCCGCAGACCATGACGTCGGCGGTGCCGTAGCGGATGCACTTGAGGGCCTCGCCGATGGCGTGGGAGGCCGATGCGCAGGCGCTCGAGACCGACATGCTCGGTCCCATCAGGCCCTTGCGCATGGTCACCTGGCCGGCGGCGGCGTTGGTCATCAGCTTCGGGATCATCAGCGGGCTGGTGCGATGGGGGCCGCTCTGGAGCAGCCGGGCGTGCTGGGCCTCGATCTCGTGCAGCCCGCCGATGCCGGTGCCGATGAAGGCTCCGATGCGCCGGCGGTCCTCGGCCTCCAGGTCGAGTCCCGACTCGGTGATGGCCTGATCGGCGGCGACCACGGCGAACTGCACGAACCGGTCCAGCCGACTCATCTCCCGCTTGCTGAGGTGGTCAAGGGGGTCGAAGTCCCGCACCTCCCCGGCGATGTGCACATCGAAGCCCGACGTGTCAAAGGCCGTGATGGTGCGGATGCCGCTCCGTCCGTCGCGCACGGCGGCCCAGGCCGTCTCCTTGCTGCATCCGACCGGGGAGACGACTCCCGCCCCCGTGACCACGACGCGTCTGGGATGCATCGGCTCTATTTCGCCTGCTTCTCTTCGATGTACTTTATGGCCTGGCCGACAGTCTCGATCTGCTGGGCCTCCTCGTCGCTGATGCTCAGGTCGAACTGCTCCTCCAGGTCAATGACCAGCTCGGCCATGTCCAGCGAGTCCGACTGCAGATCGTTGACGAAATGGGTGTCGTCGGTGATCTGGTCCGGCTCGACACCCATTCTCTCTGCCACCAGGTTGACTACTGTCTCGCGAGTATCGCCTGCCACCTTGCTGCCTCCTGAATGGTGGGGTGTGAAGACGTTGTAGGACGCCGCGAACGCGCCTTCCACAGAGCGGGCTATTCTAACGACAGGGTCTGCGGGCTTGCAAGCCCCGGCCCCTACATGACCATGCCACCGTCCACGACGAGCACCTGCCCGGTGACGTACTCGGACTCGGGCCCGGCGAGGAACCGCACGGCCCTGGCCACGTCCTCCGGCCGGCCGAGGCGTCCGAGCGGTATCTGGGCCAGGGATGCCTGACGGGCCTCTTCGCTCAGCTTCTCGGTCATGGGGGTCTCGATGAAGCCGGGCGCGACGGCGTTGACCGTCACGTTGCGCGAGGCCAGCTCACGGGCGGCCGTCTTGGTCAGGGCGATGACGCCCGCCTTGCTGGCCGAGTAGTTGGCCTGCCCGGCGTTGCCCGTGATGCCGACGACGCTGGCGATGTTGATGATCCGCCCGCTGCGCTGCCGGGCTCTGGAACTGCTCGGCCACCCGGCCCACGGCGTCCTTGAGCTGCTCGAACCGGGAGACGTCCGCCTCGAGCGCCAGGAACTCGACGCCCTTCGCGCGCACGAGCGCCGCCGTCTCTTCCATGGCATCCATTGCCACGTCAATGCCGGCCACGTTGGCTCCGGCCTCGGCAAGCTCCAGGCAGATGGCTCGCCCGATGCCGCGCGCCGCCCCCGTAACCACGGCCGTCTTGCCCTCCAGCGGTTTCATCTTCCCTTCCTCTTGGCTTGTGTCAGTGTGCGATCGCCTCGGCGCAGGCGCGCACGTCGTCGGCCCCTCCGACCGTGGCGCAGGTCACCTGCGGATCAATGCGTCTGAGCAGCCCCTGGAGCACCCGCCCCGGGCCCACCTCGTAGCATTGCCGCATCCCCTGCTTGAGCATCCATCGGATGCCGTCGTGCCAGCGGACGGGGCTCGTGACCTGCTCGAACAGCAGTCGCCGGATCTCCTGGGGCTCTTCGACGGGCGCGCCGGTGACGTTGGCCACTACGGGGAACTGCGGCCGGCGCAGCTGCGCGCCGGCCAGGTCGGCCGCCAGCCTGTCGGCC
>LJUE01000110.1 GCA_001303885.1 Planctomycetes bacterium SM23_32
TCATGTAGTTGGGCGTGCCGACGGTCTGAAGCTCCCCGGTCAGCGACACGACGCCCTTGATGGTGAGCTTGGCCAGGCCGAGGTCCGTCACCCGCACGCGCCCGGAGCTGTCTATCATGATGTTGCTGGGCTTCACGTCGCGGTGGATGACTTCACGCCCGGCCGCGTAGGCCAGCCCGTCGGTGGCCTGACGCACGATGTGGGCGGCCTCCTGCCAGTGCAGGCCCTCGGGATGCTCCTTGATCTTCTCCAGGCAGTTCGGTCCGTCCACGTAGTCCATCACCATGTAGTGGTAGCCGTCCTCGACGCCGCAGTCTATGACCCGCACGATGTTGGGATGGTCCAGCCAGGCGGCCATGCGGGCCTCGCGCAGGAACCGGTCGGCGTAGTGGGGCTTCTTCTGCGAAAGCGTCCGGTCGAGAACCTTGACGGCGACGGACATGTCCAGCCCCTCGTGGTGGGCCAGGAACACGGAGGCCGTAGCCCCCTGTCCGAGCAGCCGGACTATCCTGCACTTGCCGAACGTCTCGGGCAGTTCCTCGCCCATGCGCCGCCTCCCCACATGCTAGCGACATTATACGTCCGGCGGGGGTCCAAAACAAACCTCTGGAGCATCCCCCGCGCCCTTGCACAGGGGGCTCTCGTCTTGCAGAATGTGCGCCTTGCCCCCCCGACTGAAGGAGGCCGCCGTGGTCCGCCCCGCCGTGCGCCGGGCCCCGCTGCGCCGGCTGGCCGCGCTTCCAGCGTGTGCGCTGCTCTGCCTGATGGCGTCGTTTTCGGCCGTCGCCTCGGCCGCCGGGCCTCCCACGGTGGGCGATGTGATGGGCATCTGCGGCCACTTCCACTTCGACGGGCCCACCTATGCACCGGCCGCCTCCCAGGTGCGCAACTACCACGACCTGGGCTGGGATCTGGACGTCAGAAGGCCCTATCAGGACCCGCCCTATCCCTTCGCGCTGAACCGGGTGAACTGGGAGGTGCACTACGCCGGCTGGCGGCGTGCCGGCTTCGAGGTGAGCGCCTGCATCATGCTCGGCAGCGCGGCGCCGCCCGCCGAGTGGGCCGCGCCCGAGGAGGCCGCCTACGGGTTCGGCAAGGCGTTCGCCGCCTTCTTCGGGCCGTCGCACAGGGGGCTGGTCGGGACCGTGGAGCTGGGCAACGAGCCGGGCACGTTCTCCGACGAGCAGTACACGGCCATCGCCCGCGCCATGTCCGGCGGGCTGCGGGAGGGGGACCCCGAGATGCGCATCGCCACCGCCGCCCTCACGCTCGGCGAGAGCCATCGTTACGCGAAGAGCATCGCCTGCTACCGGGACTGGCTCGACGGCATAGACGTGCTCAACCTGCACGCCATGGCGCTGAAAGGCGAATGGCCCGACCGCGTGCGTACCTACCCCGAAGACCCCGAAAGCGACTTCCTGGAGCGCGTGCGCGCGCTGGTGGCGTGGCGCGACGAGCACGCGCCCGACAAGGAGGTCTGGGTCAGCGGGTTCGGCTGGGACGCCCACGTGCCGGAGGGCGCCCCGTTGAGGAAGGGCGTGCCGCTCGACCAGCGGCCCTCCACGCTGAGCCGCCTTCAGCAGGCCCAGTACCTGCTGCGCGCCTTCCTGCTGTTCGCGCGCCACGGCGTGGACCGGGGCTACGTCTACTACTACCAGGACGACGGCCCGGCGCAGGGGGCCTTTAACGCCAGCGGGCTCATCTCGAAGGGTGTCCGGCAGCCGGCCTACTACGCCATGGCGTCGCTGAAGGCCATGCTGGGGGGCTACCGCTTCGCCGGCGTGCTGGAGGAGGAGCGCGACGGCGTCCATGCCTATCGCTTCGAGGACGACCACGGGCGCATCTGCGTGGCCGTGTGGAACGCCACCCGCGACGGCGAGGAAAGGGACTACGTGCTGCACCTCGAGGCGGCGGGGCTGGGGGACCTCGAGCTGCTGCGCGCCGCCGAGCCGAGCTTCGAGTACGGCGGGCAGAAGTCCGTGGACGCCCAGACGACCGGCGGCGCCGTGAAGCTCACGGCGGGGGGCACGCCGCGGCTGATCTTCTTCGGGTCCGCCGGGGGCGCCGTGCCGCGCGTCAGCGTGCCCATGAAGGACTTCATGGGCCTGTGCGGGCACTATCACTTCCGCGGCGCCACCTACGCGCCGGTCGGCCGACTGGTGCGCAACTACCACGGCATAAACTGGGACCTGGACGTGACCCAGCCCTACGAGGACCCGCCTTATCCCTTCGCGCTGAACCGCGTGAACTGGGAGACGCTCTACGGCGAGTGGCGGCAGGCGGGCTTCGAGATTGACGCCTCGCTGATGATAAGCGTGGTGGAACCGGACCAGTGGCTGCTGCCCGAGGCGTGGGCCTACAACTACGGGCGTGCGTTCGCGCGCTTCTTCGGGCCGTCCAACAAGGCGCTCGTGCACACGGCCGAACTGGGCAACGAGCCGGGGAAGTACTCCGACCGGGACTACGGCCGCATCGCGCGGGCCATGGCCATCGGGCTGAAGCAGGGCGACCCGCAGATGCGCGTGGCCACGGCCGCGGTGACGCTCGGCGAGAGCGGCGACTTCGCCAAGAGCATCTCATGCTACGAGGGCTGGCTGGACCTGGTGGACGTCATCAACGTGCACGCCTACGCGATGAAAGGGCAGTGGCCCAACCGGCGCCGGACGCACCCCGAGGACCCCGAAAGCGACTTCCTGCGGAGCGTGCGCCAGGTGCTGGCGTGGCGTGACGAGGTCGCCCCCGACAAGCCGGTCTGGGTCACCGAGTTCGGCTGGGACGCCCACCGGGCCGAGGGGGCGCCGATAGCGGACGGCGTGCCGCTCTATGAGCGGGCCTCGGCGGTCAGCCGTGTGCAGCAGGCGCAGTTCCTGCTGCGGGCCTATCTGCTGTTTGCCCGGCTCGGGGTGGAGCGGGCCTACATGTACTGGTATCGCGACGAGGGCGCCGACAAGGGGCAGCACAACGCCAGCGGCATCGTGTCCAACGGCGTCAAGCAGCCGGCCTTCCACGCGATGGCGTCCCTCTACGCGAACCTGGGCGACTATGCGTTCGCCCGGGCCCTGAGGGAAGAGCTGGACGGCGTCTACGCCTACCGCTTCGATGCGCCGGGGGGGCGCTCGTGCCTGGCGGTCTGGACGGCGACGTGGGACGGCGCCGCGCGGGCGTGCCGCCTTGACCTCACCGAGGCGGGCCTGGCGGGCTGCGAGCTGGTGCGGACCGTGGGGCCGGCCATGTGGGAGGGAGGCGAAGCGCCTGTGCAGGCCCGCCTCGCCGCCGGTTCCGTAGAGCTTTCGGCGACGGGCACGCCGGGGCTGCTCTTCTTCGAGCCGGCGCCGGGGGAGTGAGCCGCGCGCTGCGGCGCCAGGCAAGACCGCGACAGGCCCGTCTGGGCGGACAAGACGAGATTCCTCGGCGGGCGAGCCCAAGGCCCGCCTTGGAGTGATCCCATGCGCCCGGCCGCCTCGGGCGGCGCCCATTCCGACCTTGCGCGGCCGGGCCCCCTTTGTTAGACTGGTGGTGGTGCGTAACCGCGTCCCGTGACGGGGCGAGGGACAACGGAGGGGGAATCCGTGAAGGCAGCCGGGTGGCTTGCGAGGGGCACTGTGTGCCTGCTGGCGGCCCTGTGTGCGGGCTGCGCGAGTACGGCGTCGGTCCAGGCCCGCATCGCCGATATCCGCCGCGAACACGGCGTCGCCGTGCGGGCCGACAACCCGTTGAGTCGCTGCTACCTGTGCGGCAACCTGCCGGGCCTGCTGGACCGGATAGACCGCGACCTGTCCCGGACCCCGGCGTTCTTCAAGGCGAACATCGGCCCGGTGGTCATTGAAGAGTCCTTCGCCGACAACGGGGCCGCCTACCCGTTCCCCCTGCTGGTGCGGGGCTACGTGGACCCGGCCGAGGCCGGTCAGGGCTTCCCGATCCATATCAAGAACCGCTCCCTGCTGCAGAAGGTGCCATCTACACCGAGCAGCCGGAGCGGTGGCGTCGCTTCCTGGCGGAGTTCGAGTCGGCGGGGGGGCCGGGCTACCTGCCGCCGCACGTGGGGCCGCTCGCCTACGCGGCCGCCGCCACCGTGCTGCCGCCCGTGGCCTACATGCGCGTGGCGGGTATGCCGAGCCTCTATGGCTGGCTGAACCACTTTGACGACTTCGCCGAGACCCACTGCTACATCGTGCGGCACGGCAACGACGTAGGCTTCCTGGCGCAGGCCGACCCGGTGCTCTTTGCGAAGTGCCGCGCCGTGCAGCGGCTGCTGGAGGAGGGCCCTGCTGCCGCCGGCGCCCGGGGGGACCATGCGCTCGCGGATTCCGGCGAATAGCAGGCGGGCGGCCCGCGTATAGGGGCAGCCAGCAGACACTGCCGAGCCGCAACATCCGTGTCGTGCCGCCGGCCGAGTCGTTTGACCCCGCTCGGCGGGCCTGATAGCCTGCGGCGGCGCGGATGGGCGCTGGCAAAGCGGTCAATCACACTTCGGGAGGTGGGAAGATGAAGAAGGCCATGTGTGTGTGCGCCCTGGCGGCGCTGTTGTGGGTCCTGCCGGCGCACGCTCAGACCGGCGCGCCGGAGGGGCTGCCCGACGACGTGATGGTGCTGGCCGAGCTGGCGAACGTGAAGACGCTCGACCCCAAGCTGGCCGACATCGCCATGGCGGTGGATCCCGGGGCCACGCCGGCGCCGCTGGTTGACGCTCTGCCCGCCCAAACGTTGAAGACGCAGGACCCGACCACGGTGGACCTGTCCAGGCCGCTCCACGTGGTAGGGCTGAAGCCCCCGCTGCTGGAATCGCTCGCGCTGGTGTTCACGGTCACCGACCCCCAGCTCTACCTCGACAGCATCTCGGACGATTACGAGGACGAGCCCCAGGAGGACGGCGTCCACGTCTTCACCCAGGCGTTCCTTGGTTTCGAAGAAGAGGGGGAAGACTGGGGGGCGGAGTGGACTGACTCCTTTGCGATCGGCCTGAGCGGCAATCGGGCGGTCCTGGCCGACGACCCGGCGGCCGTCAGGGCCGTCCTGGCGATGATCCAGGCCGGCTCCCTGCCGGAAGGGCCGCTCTTCGGGGATTCGGACGCCGGGGCCGTCGTCCGCCTCAAGGCACTGCTGGACGCCCTCAATGCCCAGGGGGCGAACCCCTTCGACATGATGCGTGGCATGATGGCAATGGGCATGGGCATGCAGCCCCAGGCGGGCATTGACCCGCAGAAGATGCTCCAGGTGATGGTGGACGGCGTCGAGGACCTGGCGCTGCAACTGGACACCGTCAGCGCCGGGGTCACCCTCCAGGCCGATGCCGTCACCGGCTGGTCCCGGGTCAAGGCCGTTGAGGGCAGCGGCATGGCCGTCTACATCAACGGCATGCGCGGCGGCGAACTGGAGATGGTCAGGCACATGCCAGCCGACGTAGTCGGCCTCTATGCCGGCCGCACCGGCGACCTGACGCCGCTGGTGGAGTGGTACGGCAAGTTCCTCGGCGCGGTCGCCAGCCCTGAGTCGGCCGGCGCGCTGGACGCCATGAAGCAGCTCATGGCCGACGGCGTCGCGCAGATGGGCGACGAGATGGCCTTCGCGGGCGGCGTGGGGCCGGAAGGGCACCTGTTCTTCGTCAGCGCCATGCGGGTCAAGGACCCTGAGCAGATGAAGCAGTTCCTTGCCTCGGCGACCGAGAAGTTCCAGGTCGCCGGCGACTTCCAGCAGGCCTTCGGGGTGACCACCCGCATGAACTACAAGCCGGCTGCCCTCACGCACGCCGGCCATGAGATCGCGGAGTGGGACATTGACTACGAGTTCGGTGCCCCCGCCGGCATGCAGGGCCCGCAGATGGACGCCATGCGACAGCAGATGGCCGTCATGCAGCAGCACATGGTCACGGTGTTCTGGGGCGAGGACCTGAAGGCCTACGGCACGTTCCTGGACGACGTATACGTCTACGCGCAGGGTGCAGGCGCCCTGGACAGGCTGAAGGCCGTCATAGACAGCGCTGCCTCGCCCGCCGCCGGGCTGCCCGGCCTGTCGGAAGTGCTGGGTGCCAGGACGGGGGCCCCCGCGGCCGTCGGCTTCCTGTCCCTGGAGAAGCTCGTCGGCTTCTACATGAGGGCCTTTACAGAAGCCATGACGGCGATGGGGGGCGGGTTCCCGATGCCGCCGGGCCTGGCGAACATGCAGATCGAAAGCGGCCCGCCGCTGGCGATGGCTGTCTGGATCACCGGGGACGGCACGCTGGAGAAGCACTTCCGCCTGCCCGTCTCGGCGCTGACCAACATCACGGGCGCCTTCCAGCAGGCCATGATGGGCGGCATGGGCCAGGAGCCGTTTATGCAGCCGTAAGGCGGCTGAAGGCGTGCGGTGATGGCAGGGGCGCGGCCCCCCTCGCACCGGGGGAGCGCGCCCCTGTCGCACGTACGGGTCGCGCTGCCGCCGCGGCGCGTGCGCAGCCCCGTGCCTCTGGACGGCGCCTGTCGCCTCCTGTAGAATCGGCTCGCCTGCCCGTTGCGGCGCGCGGCCGCGGGCATCGCACGACATCCCCAGCAGCGTCAAGGAGCACTGCCGATGGCGAGGATACCGATCGGTCTGGAGCTGTACTCTGTTCGCCACGAGCTGGCCAGCGACGTGCGCGGCACGCTGAGGGCCGTGGCGGAGATGGGCTACGACGGCGTGGAGTTCGCCGGCCCGCCCCAGCACAAGGCCGACGAGCTGCGGGCCCTGCTCGACGAGTTCGGCCTCGACTGCTGCGGCTGGCACACGCCGTTCGACCTGGTGCAGGACGAGCGGCTCGACGAGACGATCGCCTTCAACGAAACGCTCGGCAACCGCTACGTGATCGTTCCGGGCGTTCCCGAGAGCCTGCGCAGCTCGCGTGAGGACTGGCTGAAGCTCGCCGGTTTCTTCAACGACCTGGCCGACAAGCTCGCCCCCCACGACATGCTCACCGGCTACCACAACCACCACGTCGAGTTCACCCCCATGGACGGTGAGCCGCCCTGGGACACCTTCTTCGGCAACACGGGCCCGGGCGTCATCATGCAGCTCGACCTGGGCAACGCCCTCTACGGCGGCGCCGACATCGTCTCGCTGCTGGAGGGCTACCCCGGCCGGGCGATCACCGTCCACCTGAAGCCCTACTCGAAGGAGGCGGGCAGGGAGGACCCGCGCAAGGGCTTCCGCCCGCTCATCGGCGAGGACGACGTGCCGTGGGACGGCGTGTTCCGGCTCTGCGAGACGGTGGGCGGCACAGAGTGGTACATCGTCGAGTACGAGAGCGACGCCTTCCCGCCGCTGGAGGCCGTGGACCGCTGCCTTCAGAACCTGAAGGCCATGGGCAAGTAGCGCGCAGGCGGGAAGCCGCGAAGTGTCATTCCGAGGAGCGCGCGATGGAATGGCGCGCGACGAGGAATCTCGACAGCATGGTTCTGGCCCCGCGAACGGCGAGATTCCCGCCGGGGGCGGGCAGGCCTCGCCCGCCCCTCAGCGGGCTCGGAATGACAGCGGCGACGGTTGGCGGCGCTCGGAAGGGCAGCGGGGGAGGCGGCGTCCCTGCGCACTTGCCCTTGACCGTCCGGGGGGCGCCCCATAGCATGGTCGCCGGGCGCGCGTTCGCCCCTTCCATCCTCAACGGGGTGCCCCGGACATGCACGGTACCGACTCGCCGCGGCGCGGACTGCCGCTCTGCATGCTGATCGTGACCGCCTGCTTCCTCACCGCGTGCGGGGGCCGGGACGAGGGCGCCAGGGAGCCGGCGCCGGCCGGCCTGTCCCGCGCGCAGACACTCTACATGGCCGGGCTCCAGTGGGGCGCGCCGTCCACCTTCAATCCCGTAGCGGCCGACGTGGACTGGCCGGTGGGCGACCCGCATCGCGAGCTGGTCTACGAGACGCTGTTCGCCTTTGACATGATCACCGGCGAGCTGGAGCCGCTGCTGGCCACCGGCTGCGAGTGGGCGGACGACCTGACGCTCGAGGTGAAGCTCCAGCCGGCCGCCCGCTGGCAGAACGGCGAACCCTTCAGCGCCGACGACGTGGTCTACACCTACGAGCTGGCCCGCCGCTACGAGCTGCCTTACAGCGCCTTCTGGGACCACGTGGCCGAGGTGAGCGCCGTGGACGCCCACACCGTCCACTTCGCGCTCGACCCTGAGAGGCCCAACCGTCTAATGCTGCTGGAGTACGTCTGCCACATCAACATGCTGCCGAAGTCCGTCTTCAGCGCCAAGGAGCAGGAGTTCGGCGGCGACGCCACGCGCCTGCGCCAGTGGACCAACGACGAGCCGGTCGGCACCGGCCCCTACCGTCTGCACGAGGTCTCGCCGCAGAAGATCGTCATCAAGCGGTTCGATGATTACTGGGGCAAGGAGCTGTGGGGCCTGCCGGCGCCCATCTACATCGTGCACGTCATCTACAAGGGCAACGAGTCGGGCAACCTGGCACTGGAGAAGGGCGACGTGGACGTCTCCCAGCAGTTCGTGCCGCAGGTCTGGAAGATGTGGGAGAGCGGCACGCCGGTCGGCACGTGGTTCAGGGAGGCGCCCTACTTCTACGTGAGCGGCTCGATGCCCTCGCTGATCTTCAACCTGCACCGCGAGCCGATGCGCGACCCGGCCTTCCGGCGGGCCGTGGCCTTCGCCGTCAACTATGAGACCATCGCCGAGCTGGCCATGACCAGGTACTCGCCGACGATGGTGCCGGGGCTGATCAGCAAGTTCGGGCGCGAGGCGCAGTACTTCGATCAGGAGCTGGTTGACCGGCAGGGGTGGGCCTACGAGCCGCCCCGGGCCGAGCAGGTGCTGCGCGCGGCCGGCTACCGCAAGGGCGACGACGGCAGGTTCCGCATGCCCGACGGCTCGGCCATGCGCTCGCTCAGCGTCGAATGCCCGCACGGCTGGACCGACTGGATGAGCACGCTGAAGATAGTGGCGGAGGACCTGCGGCGCATCGGGCTCGACGTGCGGGCCGAGTTTCCGGAGTACCCGCCCTTCTACGACCGCGTGCAGCAGGGGGACTTCGACATGGTCATGTATAACCCGTCCGGCTCGTACTCGCCGGCCCAGCCGTGGCTGAAGTTCCGCAACGTCATGTCGGCTCAGGGCGTGCCGGGCATCGGGGAGGGGGCGGCGTTCTGGAACTGGGGCCGCTACCAGAACGACGAGGCGGAGGCGCTGCTCGCGCAGGTGGCCGCCGTGGCCGACGAGGCGGAGCGCAAGCGGCTCTACGGCGAGCTGAACCGCATCTTCCTGCGCGACATCCCCGTGCTGCCGCTCGAGTACCGGCCGTGGCTCTTCTACGAGTTCAACACGACGCACTGGACGGGCTTCCCCACGGCGGACGACGCCTACGCGCCGCCGCAGATCTGCACCGACGGGGCCGGCATCAAGGCGCTCTACCGCATCCGGCCCACCGGGCGATGAGTTCCGGGTCCACCGCAGAGCTCGCCCGCCTCGGGACGGGCGGGGCAGGTGAGCAGGCCTGCCCTCCGAAGTCCCGTCCTCCCGCGGATGCGGGACGCTGAAGGAGCGGCGACGAGGACGGGTGAGAGCAAGAGCAGAGGCAAGGGGGCGAGGGTGAGCATGGCGAGGGGACGATGTCCTGTGGTCGTGGCGTTCCTGGCGCGCTCGGCGGCGGGAAGGAGGCCGGCGGGGTGAAGCGCTTCGCCAGGTACATCGGCAGACGGGCCGGGTGGTACCTTCTTACGCTCTTCTTTGCGCTGCTGTTGAACTTCTACCTCCCGCGCCTCGTCCCCGGCGACCCCATCAGCCAGATCGTCTCCGAGATCGCCGCCGGCGGCATCGAAAGCGATACGATGCAGCGGCTCTACGACACCTACGTCCAGGAGTTCGGCCTGGACAAGCCGCTGCCTGTCCAGTTCGTCAACTACGTCTGGCTGCTCCTCCAGGGCGACCTGGGCACCTCCTTCAGCCAGTACCCCACGCCCGTCACTACGGTGCTGGCCCGTGCGCTGCCGTGGTCGCTGGCTCTCCAGTTGCCGGCGCTGGTGGTCGGCTGGGTCGTGGGCAACGTGCTGGGCGCCGTCGCCGCCTACCGCAAAGGCATCTTCGACCACACCGTCTTCCCGCTCTCGCTGTTCTTGAACTCCATCCCCCACTACGCGCTCGGCATCCTGCTGCTCTACTTCATGGCGGTGGTGCTGGACTGGTTCCCCGTGGCGGGCGGCTACGGCCAGAGCCTGAGCGTGGCGTTCACGGCGCCCTTCCTGCGCAGCGCCGCCTACCATTACGTGCTGCCGTTCCTGTCCATCGTGCTGGTCACCGTCGGCGGGCAGGCCATCGGCATGCGGGAGATGTCCATCTACGAGCTGAACAGCGACTACGTGCTCTACTGCCGCAGCCTGGGGATAGGCAACCTGCGCATCGTGAGCTACGTGTTCAAGAACGCCGTCCTGCCGCAGATCACCGGGTTCGCCACCTCGCTGGGCATGGTGGTAGGCGGCTCGCTCATCACCGAAGTGGTCTTCTCCTACCCGGGCATCGGCATGGAGCTGTTCACGGCCATCCGGCAGTCCGACTACCCGCTCATCCAGGGCTGCACTCTGCTGATCACGCTCTGCGTGCTGGGGGCCAACTTCCTGATGGACCTTTCCTACGGGCTGATTGACCCCCGCATTCGGGCCGCCGAGATGGAGGAGGGCGCCCCATGATAGAGCTGCTGCGCAGGATGTGGGCCGCGCCCAAGGCCAAGATCGGCGGCATCATCTTCGTGCTCGTGCTGCTGTTCGGGCTGGTCGGGCCGCTCTGCTTCCGCGCGGGGCCGAGCGACCGGGTGGGAGGGCTCTACGACGCGCCGTCCGGCGAGGCCTGGTTCGGCACGGACAACTTCGGCCGCGACGTGCTGGTGGAGCTGGCCTACGGCACGCGCACCTCGCTCAAAGTGGGCCTGCTGGCCGGCCTGGTGGCCACCCTCATCGGCACCGCCTTCGGCTCGATGGCCGGCTATAAGGGCGGGCTGGTGGACGGCCTGCTGAACTCCCTGACCAACCTCTTCCTCGTCATCCCGCCGTTCGTCATCCTCATCCTCCTCTCGGTCAGCCTGCGCACGCGCAGCGTCCTGATGCTGTCAGTCATCATCGGCGTGACGAGCTGGTCGTGGGTCTCCCGGTCG
>LJUE01000111.1 GCA_001303885.1 Planctomycetes bacterium SM23_32
ATCCGGCGCCTCGGCCGCCCGCAGGAGGCGTCGTTCCCGCGGGTGGAGGCTCGCGCGGAACAGCAGGCGCGTCATGAAGTCCACCTTGGCGGTCGGCTCGACGGGCTGGCACGGCACCGTGCGTCCCCCTTCGTCCAGCAGGCGGAAGCGCCGCGCCCCCAGCCCCAGCAGGCAGAGCTCGTGCTCCAGGTAGCCGTCGAACGGCTCGGCGTGCGCGTTGAACAGGGCGATTCTCTCCTCTCCGGGCGCGGCGTCGGGGCGGGCGGCGCGGCGCGTCATCCGGGCCGTGGCGCGTTCGGCCGCGGCAGCCGACCAGGCCAGCCCGGCGGCGGCCTGCGCGGAAGCCGGCTCGATGCACGTGCCGCCGAGGATGTCGTGGAACTGGTTCAGCAGCAGCGTCTCCCAGGCCGCGTCCAGCGTGCGGCGGTCGCTGCGCTCGCAGTGCTCCGGCAGGACTTCGGCGGCCCGCTCGGCCTCGCCGCCGGATGGCTGAAGACGAGCCGCGCGCCGGGCATGGCGTCCCGGTGTTCCATGATCCATTCGATTTGGGCTTTGGTGGGCCCGCCGCCGTGGTCCCCGACGCCGAAGAAGCACATGGTGTGGCCCACGCCTTCGGGCACGGCGCCCAAGGCGGCCTCGACATGAGGCGCGATCTCGACGTCCCAGGTCAGGTAGGAGTCGGGTATCCGGAAGGCCAGCACCTCGTGCCCGTCCGGGCTGCGCCAGCGAAACAGCCCCGACGGAAGCTCCTTCTGCTGGGGGCCCGGCCGCATGAAGACGTAGCTGTCCAGCCCCGCCTCCCGCAGGAACCTCGGCATGTAGGCGCCGTGGCCGAACGGGTCCAGGCTGTAGCCGACGGTGGCGGCGCGCCCGAGCCGCTCGCGGAAGTAGGCCTGCCCGAACTTGAGCTGGCGCACCATGCTCTCGGCCGACGGCAGGTTGCAGTCCGACTGGACCACCATGCCGCCGACGAGCTGCCAGCGTGCGGACTGCACAAACGCCCGGATGCGCCGGAAGAGCGCCGGGTCCGCCTCCTCCACCCGGCGGTGGAACCAACTGCTGTCGCACGTGAAGATGAGCTCGGGGTATTCGTCCAAGCGGTCGCACGCGCTGCGCGCCGTCGCGATGGCCGCGTCGGAGCCCGCCACGGTGTCCCACAGCCAGGCCGGATCGAGATGCGCGTTGCCGATCATATGGACCGTGATCACGGGTCCCTCCCGGGGCCGAGGGCCACATCAGCCCTGAGCGACATTCACCTCACCCAGGCGGTATCGTCCCTCGCTGTCGCCTTCCTCCATGGGCAGTGCGATGCGCGGCGTCCCCGTCGGCGTGCCCACCGAGACGTAGACGCCGTAAGTGCCGGGCGCAAGGTCCGCCGGCAGGGCCTGTTCGCACTCCCGGTCAACCGTCCCGGCCTGTCCCGGCGGGCCGACCGGCAGGGAGCGCACGTCGAACGCCTCGTCCACGAGCACGGCGACGATGCCGCCGGCCGCGTTTTTGAGGGTGACGGCCGGCCGGCCGCCCGGCAGGCACGGCGCCACGCCGGCGTTGCGCCACCGGCACCGCACGCGGAGCGGTGCGCCGGCTCGCACGCGGTCCGGCCAGGATGCTACGATCAGCTGGAGGCGGTATCCGAGCCGCCGGTTGATGCGCCGCACCAGCTCCTCGTTCTCGGCCAGGAACTCCCGCGGCCACCAGTGAATCGAGGCATAGCTGGCCCGGTAGTCCTCGACGGCCTGCAAGTACATCAAACCGTCGCGCCAGCAGCCCCTGTCGCGCGAGGGGCCGTAGTGCTCGCACTCCAGGATCACCGGCCGCTCCTCGTAGAAGCATGGCGCCATCCACACGCTGAAGTACTCCTTGCCCTCGCCTTGCACGAGGATGCTGTCGTCGCGCAGCGTCAGCCCGCGCTCGCGCGCGTAGAGGACGATGCCCTTCTCGCCGTCTTCCTGGGAGCCCTGCGAAGGCGCGCGCGGCGGGCCGGAGGGAAGGTCGTCGTTGAGGACCAGCAGCGTCTGCCGGAAGTGCCGGCAGTGCAGGTCAATGTGCCGCCGGGCGGTCTGTTCGCCGTACGGGATGCCCGTGCTCCAGAAGGTGTGCCCCTCCCCCCAGACTCCCTGCGAGCCGACGTCCACGAAGGCCACCTCGGGGCTGCCGTCGTAGCGCGCGGCGGCCGCCGCGAGGAACCCGCCGAGCTTCTCCAGGAAGACCGGGTCGTCGTAGTCGGGCTCCCAGCAGGCGCCGGGCTCGTCGGCGGAGACGACGTCGCCCCGCCTGAAGTAGCTTCCCTTCGCGCCGGCCTCCTTGACCCATTCCGGCGTCGCGTAGCGCAGGCCGCTCTCGCAGCAGGTGAAGCGGAAAGCGATCTGCTTGCCCTTCGCCAGCCAGCGCTGCGCCGGCGCGTCCACTACCGACCAGTTGAAACAGCCCTCTTCGGGTTCGAGGTAGGCCCACGCAAGCCGGAAGTAGATGACGCCCAGCCCCGGGAAGTCGTCCAGCGTGTCCGCCGCGTCGAGACGCGAGCCGTACCTGTCCAGGGAGTTGTCGTAGTAGTGCAGGACCCACCCCATGCCGGGATTGCACAGGGCGGCGCCGGCGTCCGCCGGTTCGGTGCTCGGCATCTGCTCGTTCCTCAGGAGGCTGCCGGGAGGAGCCGTGTGCCCCGCGCAGGCGCGGCTGGCGTCCCACTCTACCGCCGAGGCTGCCGGCCTGCAAACTGCCCGCCGTCGCCTCCGGCCCCTGCTTTGACAAGGCGGGGGGGGGGCAACTATAGTGGAGCGGCAATCCGATCCCTCGCGTTGGCACCAGAGAGAGAAGGCCCGATGAACGCCCTGCAACTGGCTGAGCAGCTCGTCAAGCGCTCTGAAGTGGCGGAAGGCACCAGGAAGATCGTCCTGCTGGTGATGGACGGCGTCGGCGACATCCGCCACCCGGACAACGGCTTCCGCACGCCCCTGGAGGTGGCGCAGACCCCGAACCTGGACCGGCTGGCCGCCCGCAGCGCGCTGGGGCGCATCATCCCCGTGGACTACGGCATCACGCCCGGCAGCGGGCCGGCGCACCTGGGCCTGTTCGGCTACGATCCGCGCGAGGTGGAGATCGGACGCGGCGTGCTGGAGGTGGTGGGCATGGACATGCCGCTGAAGCCGGGCGACGTGGCGGCGCGCGCCAACTTCTGCACCGTCAGGGACGGCGTCGTGACCGACCGCCGTGCCGGCCGGCCCGCCACCGAGGTCAGCGCAGAGAAGGTGAAGCTGCTCCAGAGGGCGGTGCCCCGCATTGACGACGTGGAGCTGGTCATCAGGGCGGGCAAGGGGCACCGCTTCGGCGTCGTCTTCCGCGGTCCCGGGCTGGTCGGCGACGTGAGCGACACCGACCCCCACGAGGACGGCGAGCCCGTCCGCAAGGCGGCCCCCGGCAGCGAGGGCGCCCGCAAGACGGCCGAGGTCGTCAATGCCTTCGTGCGGCAGGCCGCCGAGGCCCTCGGCGGCAAGGAGCCCATCAATGCCGTGCTGACCCGAGGGGTCTCGAGCCGGCCGGACATCCCGGGCCTTGCAGAGCGCTTCGGACTGCGCTGCGGCGCCATCGCCACCTATCCCATGTACCGCGGCCTGGCCAGCCTGGTCGGGATGGACCTGCTGGAGACCGGCCAGTCGGTCGAAGAGGAGTTCCAGTGCTGCCTGGACAACTGGGAGGGCTACGACTTCTTCTTCATCCACGTCAAGCCCACCGACGAGGCCGGCGAGGACGGCGCGCACGAGCGCAAGGTGGCCGCCATCGAGGCGGTGGACCCCCATGTCCCGACGCTGCTGGAGGCGGGGCCCGAGGTGCTCGCGGTCACGGGGGACCACTCGACCCCCTGTCCGATGAAGCTGCATAGCTGGCACCCCGTGCCGCTGCTGCTGCATTCCCCGCGCTGCGGCGCGGACGGGCGGCTGCGGTTCACCGAGGCCGACTGCAACGTGGGCAGCCTGGGCATATTCCGCGCGATGTACCTGTTCCCCCTCATGCTGGCGAACGCAGGGCTGCTGGACAAATACGGGGCGTAGGGCCAGCACGAGGAAGAGCATCACGACGACGGGCGCGAGCACAAGCAGGAGCACGAGACCGAGCAGGGGGCGGGATGCCGGTCGAGACCATTCGCTGGGTGGGCAGGCTGGACGGCTGGGTCGAGCTGGTTGACCAGACACTGCTGCCGGGCGAGTTCACGTACGTCACGTGCGAGACGCCCGAGCAGGTCTGGGAGGCCATCAGGGCCCTGCGCGTCCGGGGCGCGCCGGCCATCGGCATCGCCGCCGCCATGGGGCTGGTGCTGGGCGTGCGCGACTCAGAGGCTCGGGACTTCGACGCGTTCATGGCGGACCTCATCCAGGTCAGGGACTGCCTGGCCACCAGCCGCCCCACGGCGGTCAACCTGTTCTGGGCGTTGCAGCGCATGGAGCGGACGGCCCGCGACAACGCGGACCTGCCCATCCCGGAGCTGAAGCAGCGGCTGCTGGACGAGGCGCTGCGCATCCTCGAGGAGGACAAGGACACCTGTCGGCGCATCGGCCGTCGCGGCGCCGAGCTGCTGCGCGACGGGGACACCGTGCTCACGCACTGCAACGCCGGCGGCCTGGCCACGGCAGATTACGGCACGGCCGTGGCCGTGCTGTTCGCCGCCAAGGAGCAGGGCAAACACGTCCGCGCCTTCGCTGACGAGACGCGTCCCCTGCTGCAAGGCGCCCGTCTGACCACCTGGGAGCTGCGCCAGGCCGGCATACCGGTCACCCTGATCTGCGACAGCACGGCGGCGCAGGTTATGAAGGAGGGGCGCGTGTCGGCCGTCGTGGTGGGCGCGGACCGGATCGCCGCCAACGGCGACACGGCCAACAAGATCGGCACCTACGGCCTGAGCGTGCTGGCCCGCGAGCACGGGATACCGTTCTACGTCGCCGCGCCGGCCTCCACGTTCGACCTGTCGCTGCGGCACGGCAGCGAGATTCCCATCGAGCAGCGCGACGCCGAGGAGGTGACCCGCTGGGGCGGGCGCGCCACGGCGCCCGACGGCATCGAGGTCTACAACCCGGCCTTCGACGTGACCCCGGCGAAGAACATCACCGCCATCATCACCGAGAGGGGCGTCATCCGGGAGCCGAACGCCGAGAAGATCGCCCGCCTCCTGGGCGGCGGGCAGTGAAGCGGCCGGGGCTGCGTGGCGTGGCCGGCGGGCAGGCCCCTGGCCCGTCTCTCTGTTTCTCAGTCCTTCTTGGCATCTTCGTGGTTCCATGCCGTTTGCGCCGGCTGGTATGATGGCGACGGCCTGAGGGAAGGGGACGCTACAGATGGCCGACGGCGAAGAGCGGCGACGGCCGAGCTGGGACGAGTACTTCATGCGCATCGCGCACGAGGTGGCCAAGCGCTCCACCTGCCTGCGGCGCAGCGTGGGGGCGCTGGTCGTGCTGGACAAGCGGATCCTGGCCACCGGCTACAACGGGGCCCCGAGCGGGCTGCCCCACTGCTCGGAGACCGGCTGCCTGCGCGAGCAACTCAACGTGCCCAGCGGCGAGCGCCACGAGCTGTGCCGGGGGCTGCACGCCGAGATGAACGCCCTGCTCCAGGGCGCCCGGCACGGCATACGCATGGACGGCGGCACGCTCTACAGCACGCTGGTGCCGTGCAGCCTGTGCTGCAAGATGGCCATCAACACGGGGATCAAGCGCGTGGTGGCCGCCGTGAACTACCCCGATGGCCTGGGGCGCGACATGCTGCTGAGGGCGGGCGTGGATCTGGTGGTCGTCCCGGTCGAGGAGGGCCGTGCCGCCACGGCCCTGCTGCCCGATGAGACGGTGGACGAGGAGCCGGCGTGACGGCGCCGCGGGGAGGCGGCGGGGCGCTGAGGAGGGACCCATGGGCCAGCGACTGCGGCTCAACTTCCCGGGCGTCTCGCACGTGGGTCCCGGGACGATTGACGCGCTCGGCGAGGAGGCGGCCGGGCTCGGCTCGCGGGCGCTGCTGGTGACGGGGCGGAGGGCCTTGCGCGCGGCGGGCATAACCGGCTGGCTCACGGCCCTGCTGGAAACGGCAGGCGTCGCCGTGGAGCCCTTCGAGCAGGCCCCGCCCGAGCCCGACGTGGGGACGGTGGACGCCGCTCGTCGCACGCTGAGGGAGCGCGCCTGCGACCTGGTGGTGGAGGCCGGAGGCGGCAGCGCGATTGACGTGGGCAAGGCGGCGGCCGCGCTGGCCTTCGAGGATGCTCTGACGGCCGAGTTCCACGCCGGCCGCGCCATCGGGCAGCCGGGGCTTCCTCACATAGCGGTCGCGACCACCGCCGGAACCGGCGCGGAGGTCACGTGCAACAGCGTGCTCACCGATCCGGCCGGCCGCCTGAAGAAGAGCATCCGCGGCGACGGCCTGATGCCCACCGTCTCCATCACTGACCCCGACCTGACGCTGAGCTGTCCGCCGGAGGTGACCGCCGGCGCCGGGATGGACGCGCTGGTGCAGGCCGTCGAGTCGTTCCTCTCCGTGCACGCCATCCCGACGACGGAGGCGCTGTCGCTGGGGGCCGTTCGCCTCATCGTCGAGCACCTGCCGGCTGCCTACGAGGACGGGCGGGACCGCCGGGCGCGCGCCGCCGTCTCCGAGGGCAGCTACATGGCCGGCCTCGCCCTGGGCAGCGCGCGGCTCGGCGCCGTGCACGGCCTGGCCCACCCGCTGGGCCTCTACAGCGGACTGCCCCACGGCGTCGTCTGCGCCGCCCTGATGCCGGCCGTGCTGCGGCTTAACGCCCCGGCGGCTGCCGGCAAGTGGCCGGCGCTGCAATGGGCCATGCGGGCCGACCCCCATCAGGTCGTCTCGGGCCTGCTGGATCGCCTGGCCCTGCCCCGCACGCTCGGCGACTACCCCGACCAGGCATGGGAAAGCGCCATCATGGACTACGCGCTCACCAGCGGTTCCTCCAGGGCCAACCCCGAGCCCGTGGACGAGGATTACGTCCGCGGCGTGCTGGAGGAGGTCTGCCCCCGGCCCTGATCCGCCCCCGGCAGGCGGAACGACGCCAGCCCCGCCAGCGCGTAGAGCCCCGCGCAGATGAGCAGCACGCTCCTATAGCCGGCCGCCACGGCGAGCATTACGGCCAGCGGGGCGGCGGCCACCGAGGCAAAGCCGTTGGCTCCCCAGGCCCAGGGGACCAGGGCGGGGCTGCCCCTCTGCACCAGCGTGAGTCCGCTCGGGAAGGGCCAGCCCATCAGGAAGGCCAGCGGGGCGATGAAGGCGACCGCTGCCGCCGTGCGTCCCCACAGCGGCCATCCGATCAGCGCCCGGAACGCGGCGTCCAGCCCCACCACGCAGAGCACCGTCAGCAGCCCTATGCCCACCACCGCCGTCCAGGCGGCCCGCTGCGGCGACTGCGCAGCCCGGCGGCTCAGCGCGCTGCCGAGGCCGCTGAACAGAAGGAACGCGCTGATGACGAGCGCCGCCGAGTAGAGCGGGTCGTCCAGGAAGCGCGTGAACTTCATCAGGCAGGCCATCTCCAGCATCAGGTAGGCCAGCCCCAGCAGCACGAAGTAGGCGCCGGTCGCCGCCCGGCCGCCCACGGACCGGCGCCGAAGTTGTAGAAGTACGGCCGGTCGTCCACGGCGGGGCGCACATCGTAGACCCAGTCCCGGAAGAACTGCTCGCGCCGGCCGGTCAGCATCTGCTCGGCGGCGTAGTGGAAGTAGGAGTAGGGCTCGCCCTCGGGCCCGGGGACCTCGTTCACCTGGCGGTCGTAGCGGACGAAGGGGCAGTCGGCCCACTCGATGTCCAGGCTGCGCTCGTCGGCCGCCCTGCAAAGGGCCGCGCAGACCGGCTGCGGCACGGGCGAGCGGAAGGCCATGGTGGTGGCGGCCTGGTAGTCGCGCACCTGCACGAGATGCGCCGCCGGGTCGCTCACGCCCCGCGCCTGGAGGGCCGCCGCCATGGTGGCGAGCATCTTCACGTTGTCGCGCGGCGGGAGCTGCCGCCCCCGCGTGGCGGCGAGGACGCCGCGTTCGCTAAGCGCGTCCAGGCAGAGGGCCATCCCCTCCCGCGTCAGCAGCAACTCCTCGTGCAGCGACCTGAGCCCGCTCACGCCCGCCGCCTGGGCCTCGCTGGTGACGATCTGGATCAGGTCGAACCTGGCGCCCGTCCGCTCCAGGAAGGCGCGCGGCTCTGCCACCACCACGGTCACGTCCGGCCCGCTCAGGACGTCGCCCCCCATGTCGGAGAGCGGGCCGCGCAGCGCGTCCACGAGCTGGGGGTTGGACTGCACAACCGTTATGTGAACGGCCCTCATCCGCCGGGCCAGCCACACGTTCACCCCCCCGGCCTCGCCCAGCAGCAGCACCCGCGGACCTGGGCCGGCGCGGTCGCCCCCCATCAGCCGGTAGGGCACGGCCATCAGCGTCGAGTCCAGGATCCCCGCCTCGTCGGGCGAGCGGATGTTGAAGACAGTCGCGGCCGCGTCGCCGTCGGCCAGCACGGTCAGCTGGGGCGGGGGCAGTTCCGTCGCCGTGAGGCCAACGAACAGCGTGTGGTGCTGGGCCGGCGACTCGTAGACGTCGAGCCGGGCCCGGGGGCCGTGTCGCGTAAGCACGTGCCGAGCCCGTCCCTCCTGCTCCCACAGCCGCATCGTTGAGAGCATCTTGAACTGGTCCACCTCGAGCCGAAGCGGGCTGACCAGCGCCAGCGCCGCTGCTCCGGCACCAACCGCGAGCAGGCCGGCCGCCACCACTCCGGGCCGCCTCCGCCCCCAGACCGTCCACAGGGCCGTCGCCGCCAGCCCGAGCCCTGACACCACGCAGAGCAGCGCCTGCGCCGGCAGCAGGAACATCAGCCCGATGGCCAAGGGGCCGCCGAGACTGCTGCCAATCAGGTTCGTCGCGTAGACCCGGTGCGCCTCGCCCTCGAAGTGCATCAGGCAGAGCCCGATCACCAGCGCCCCGAGCAGGAACGGCACCAGCAGGATCAGGTGGTAGAGGAACATGAGAGCCGCCTGGGAGCCGCTGTAGAGGACGTAGCGTGGCTCCAGCGGCAGGGCCTGGGCCGCGGCGAAGCAGAGCACGACCGAGATGGCAAACAGGCCCGTCAGCACCACGCAGGAGAGCGCGAAGCGCCGGCGCAGCAGGCCGCCGGCGAAGGTGAGGACGGTGCCGCTCACCCCGAATCCGAGCAGGGCCGTGCTGATGACCAGGTAGGCGAAGTGGTGCCAGCTCGCGATGGAAAGGCAGCGCATCAGCGCCAGCTCGAGGGCGATGACGGCCGCCGAGACCAGCAGGAGCGCGCACGCGCTCGACCAGCTGTAGCGCCGTTGCTGTCCCAGCGCGTTCGACATGTCGGCGCGTGACCCCCTTCAGGGGGGAGGGGCGCGGACGAGGCGGGATGGGGCGCCGGCCCCCCTCAGCGGCCGCTCTGCACGCGGCCCGTCATGGGCACGAAGCGCACCGGCAGCACGCTGCGCGTGTGCACCCGGCCTTCCTCGCTCTTGGTGACCACGGTGAGGTGCTGGGTGTCGAGAACGCCGCCGACCGGTATCACCATCCGGCCGCCGGGCTTGAGCTGCTGCACGAGGGGCGGCGGCACGTGGCCGGCGGCGGCCGTCACGATGATGCCGTCGAACGGCCCCTGCTCCTCCCAGCCGTAGTAGCCGTCGCCCACCTTCACCTGCACCGTCTCGTAGCCCAGCTCCTTCAGACGCTTGCGCGCGGCGTCCGCCAGCTTCGAGATGATCTCGATGCTGTAGACGTGCGGCGTCAGTTCGGAGAGGACGGCGGCCTGGTAGCCGCTGCCCGTCCCGACCTCCAGCAACCTGTCGCCGGGCTTGACCTGGAGCAGATCGGTCATGTAGGCGACGATGTAAGGCTGGCTGATCGTCTGCCCCAGTCCGATGGGGAGCGGACGGTCGGCGTATGCGGCGGCCCGGCCCTCTTCGGGCACGAACAGGTGGCGGGGCACCTGGCGCATGGCGTCGAGCACGGCCTCGTCCTTGATGCCCCGTTGCTCGATCTGTGTGCTCACCATGGCGAGCCGCCCGTCCCTGCGTTCGGCGAAGCGCGGCCTCTCCCACACGGGGGGCTCGTCGGCGACCGGTTGCACGGCCGTCGGCGTGTCAGCGGCCACCTCGACGTGGACGGGCGCCGCGGGCGGCTCTTCTTCCGTGCATCCCTGCCCGGCCAGCGCCATTGACACCGCCAGCCCCGCCGCCACGACGCCCCGCGCGGTCCTGTGCGACATGCCTACCCCCCCGCCTCGAAAGCTGCCCCGCCGTCCCGATGCTAACAGAGCCGCAGCGGTCGGTCAATCCTCGCCGGGCCCGGCCAGGTCCAGGAAGAGCAACGTCCCGGCCACCACTCCTACGGGCAGGGACAGCGCCCCCAGGAACGGGATCATCAGGCACAGGAGCATCGGCAGACCGAGCCCCATCATCTCCCAGGCGTGCTGCCGCACGAACCGCACCTTCTCCTTTAGTGACAGCCGCCGCCGCTCCATCGGGTAGTCCAGGTACTCCAGCGCCAGCAGCACCGCCGAGGCCATGAAGGCCGGCACTGTGGTCACGGGCGCCATCACGAGGCCGCACACCAGCACGACCAGCTCAATGGCGAGGACGGCCACCGCCAGGACGAGCGCGCGCAGGAAGTCAACCACTATGTTCTTGAGGCCGGAGGGCTCCTCCCGTACGCTCCCGCTGACGGCCTTCTCGGCCGCGATGGAGAGCCATTCGTAGAGCGGCCCCGCCACCACGAAGCAGAACGCCGTGTAGGTGAGCGCCGAGAAGACGAGGAAAGTGGCCGGCAGCGCCACGAAGAGGGCCGCCCGGATGACGGTGCGCCACCACGCGCCCGGTTCGATGACCAGCCCCACCACGTTGTCCGTGAGCAGCAGCACGGCCGTGAAGAAGCCGGCGTAGATCACCAGGCACAGCACGAAGGGCAGCAGGGCGAGCAGCAGCAGCCGGCGGCTGCGCAGCATGAGGCGGGCGGCGCGGAAGGGGCACGCCAGGCCGCTCAGGAAACCGTGCACGCGCCACCGTCGTCCTCTGGATGCGGCCATGACGCCCCTCGCGGCAGACGTGTGACGCGGGTTCCCGGCGGCCGGGGCGTTATACTATCTCGCAAGTCGCGCCGCGAAGCAACCCCGTCGCCCCAGGGAGCTCCGCTGACGATGAAGGCAGTTCGGCCCGTTGCGCTTGCTACGGCGCTCCCGGCAGTGGCGGCCGGCGCATACCCCCATGAGGACCGGCGGCACAGAAGGGAGCATCCATGCTCGCGCGCGGCACCCGCATAAGGCTGGTCCGCCTGGCGACCGCAGTCTGGACGGCCCTTGTCGCTGCCGGCAGCCTGCTTCGGAATCCGCCCGTCGCGCGGGCCGCCGTCCGTCTCCCCGGCGCCGACCTGACGCTCCACGCCCTCATCTACGCCGTGCTCTGCGTGCTCGTCTTCCTGAGCACGCCGCGCCTGCCTCTGGGCAGACGGCTCGCGGCGGCCGTCGGGCTCTCCCTGGCGTTCGGGCTGGCCCTCGAGTGCCTTCAGCCGCTCACCGGGCGCGTCTTCGCCGCCGGGGACCTTCTCGCCAACGCAGCCGGCGCATTGGCCGGCGCCGCAGCAGTCGCCCTGCTTGCCCGACGGCCCCCCTGAGCTTCGGCGCCCGGCGCGGAGAGGAGCACGGGCGGCCCCGGCCGGGCTGCGCGGGAAAAAGGGAAGAAAGGGCTTGACAACGGATAATAGGAGTGATATACTCTTATTGAATAAGATGAAAGAGGTCTAAGTAAGCCATGGCCATCATCAAACGCGAGACGGATTACGCGGTGCGTGCGCTGAGGAAGCTGGCCGGCGCGGACGACTTCGTCTCGGTCAGCGTCCTTGCCGAGGGGGAGGACGTGCCGGCGATCTTCCTGCGCAAGATCATGCAGCGGCTGAACCGCGCCGGCATGGTGCAGAGCCGACAGGGGCCTTTCGGGGGCTACCGGCTGAACGTGGCGCCGGAGGACATCACGCTGCTGGACGTGGTGGAGACGGTGCAGGGCCCGCTGGTGATGAACGAGTGCTTCGTCGAGCCGGAGGTCTGTCGGCGCACGGAGTTCTGCCCCGTCCGGGTCCGGCTGGCGGAGCTTCAGGTGGAGTTGAACGCACGTCTGGCGGAGGTGACGCTCGGCGAGGTCTTCAGCGCCGAGCCCGCCGGCGAAGGAGCGGCCAGATGAGCTCTCAGAAATGCCCCGGACAGGACCCGATGTTCATGAAGGCACACGACATCGCCGAGGTGGAGTGCCCCGAGTGCGGCCACGTCGTCGAGTTCTGGCCGGACGAGCTGATGCGCAGGTGCCGCCGGTGCGGGCATCGGTTCGTCAATCCGGAGAACTCCCTGAAGTGCCTGGAGTGGTGCCGCTACGCCTCGGAGTGCATGGCGGCGCTGCGGGAGGGGGACGACTCATGGGTCGGGCCGCTGCGCGACGAGATTGTCGAACGCATGAAGGCGGCCTTCGGGGAAGACGAAGGCCGGGCAGGGCACGCGCTGGCCGTCCTGCGGGTGTCGGAGAAGCTGGAGATGGAGTTGGGGGCCGATCCGCTGGTGCTGGAGCCGGCGGCCATCTTGCATGACATCGGCAGGGCGGCCAGCTTTGGTGGGAGCGATTCGGACCACGGGGAGGCGGGGCGCCGGGGCGCCGCCGAAGTGCTGGGCGACCTGGGCCTGCCCGCGGCGGTCCGGGAGCAGATACTGACGCTGATCGAGCGCCATCACGACCGCAGCGCCATGCAGGCTGCCGGGCCGAACGGGCAGGCCCTC
>LJUE01000112.1 GCA_001303885.1 Planctomycetes bacterium SM23_32
CCGACGTGGAGGCGGCGGTGGCCGGCTTCGAGGCGGACGGGATGGACGCCCTCCTGGTCATGTTGCTCACCTACTCGCCGAGCCAGATCGCTCTGCCCGCGCTGAAGCGCACCCGCCTGCCCATCATCGTCTGGAACACCCAGGAGCTGTTCGCCGTGGACGACGCCTTCGACGAGCGGGCCATGGTGGAGAACCACGGCGTCCACGGCACGCAGGACCTCTGCAACGTGCTGCTGCGCAGCGGGGTGGAGTTCCAGTACGTCACCGCGCACCTGCGGGACGAAGGGGCGGCCGAGGCGCTGGGCGACCTGTTCGCGGCGGCCGCTGCCGTGCGGCGACTGCGCGGCGCGCGGCTGGGCCTGCTCGGCTACCCGTTTCCCGGCATGGGCGACTTCGCCTTGGACACCACGCACATGGCGGCCACCCTCGGGTGCCAGTGGGTCAACCTGTCGGTGGCCGACTACGTGGAGCGGTCCGCCGGGGCGTCCCAAGATGACGTTGAGGCGCTGGTCGGCGAGTACCGGGCGGCCTACGAGGTGGCCGAGGACGTGACGGGCCAGGAGCTGGAGGCCACGGCCCGGGCGGAGCTGGCGCTGCGCGGCATGGTGGGGGAGCACGGGCTCGACGCGCTGGCCTACCAGTTCATGGCGTTCGGTGAAGACGAGCGCACCGAGACGACGCCGTTCGTGGCGGTCAGCCGGCTGATGGCCGACGGCGTGGGGTTCGGCGGCGAGGGCGACCTGATAGCCGCCGCGGGCACCGCGCTGCTGCACTGGCTCCGGCCGCCGGCGAGCTTCGCCGAGATGTTCACCGTGGACTTCGCCGGCAACGGGCTGTTCCTGAGCCACATGGGTGAGGCCAACCCGGCCATGGCGCGCGCCGACCGCAGGGCGGCCCTGACGGCGCGCACCCGGCCGATCACGCGCACGCGGCAGCGGCAGCTCGTGCTGACCGTCTGCTTCGAGCCGGGTCCTGCCACCCTGTGCGCGCTGACGCCGGGGCCGGGCGGGCGGTGGAGGCTGATGGCGTCGCCCGTGCGGATCGCCGATTTCGGCCCGCTGCCCGGCGTGCCGCTGCCCCACTGCAAGGCGACGCCGGACGGCGACGTGCGCGACTTCCTCACCGCCTATGCGCAGGCCGGCGGGCCGCACCACCTGGCCCTCTGCTTCGGCGACGCGAGGGCCAGGATCAGGGCGGCCGCCTGCATGCTGAACGCCGACTACTGCGAGGTGTGAAGCGTGTTCCTTGGGCTCGACCTCGGCACCACCAACGTGAAGGCTGTGGTGGCCGACGCCGACGGCAACGTGCTGGCGCGCGGCGCCGCGCCGGTCGGCGTCCGCCACGTCGGGACGGCCGGCGTGGAGCAGGACATCGAGGAGATCTGGTCGGCCGCCGTGGGTGCCGTCGGCCGGGCAGCCGGCGCTGTGGGCGGGGCGCGGGTCAGGGCCGTCGGCGTTTCCAGCCAGGGGGGCGCTCTCCAGTTGCGCGGCGCAGACGGGCGCCCGGTCGGCCCCGTCATCAGCTGGATGGATGGTCGCGGTGCGCCCTGCGACCGGGAGCTGACCGAGCGGTTTGGGAGCCGGTGGTTTGCGGAGCACGTCGGCCACGGCCAGAGCGGCATCGCCGTCGGGCAGCTCCTGCGGCTGCGGCAGGAGGCGCCGGAGATGCTGGGCCGGGCCGTGCGGATCGGCTTCGTGGGGGACGCGATCGTGGAGCGCCTCTGCGGCCGGGCCGCCCACGACGCCACGTCGCTCTCCATCGGCCTGCTGTACAACCCCTGGCTGGGGCGCGCCGAGCCCGACCTGCTGGATGAGCTCGGCGTCGAGGACGGGCAACTGCCCGACCTGCTGCCGGCCGACGCGCAGGCGGGGGCCCTGGTGCACGAGGCCGCCGATCAGCTGGGTCTGCCTCGGGGCATACCCGTCTCGCCCGCCGTCCACGACCAGTACGCCTCGGCTCTGGGCTGCGGCGCCGTGCAGGCGGGGGACGTGATGTTCGGCGCGGGGACGGCCTGGGTGCTGCTGGCGGCCTCCGATCGGCTCATCGCCCCGGTGGTCCCACGGGCCTTCGTCTGCGCGCACCTCGTCGAGGGGCTCTACGGGCAGATGCTCTCGCTGGTGAACGGAGGGTCGAGCGTGGCGTGGGCCGCGCGGCTGATGGGCGTCGAGCCGGCCGGCACGGACGAGCTTGACTCCCTGGTCGAGGACGCCGCGCCGGGGGCCGGCGGCGTGCGTTTCCGACCGTTGCTGGCGCCGCAGGGCGGCGCCGGCCTGCCTCCCGGCACCAGGGGGGCTCTCAGTGGCCTGCGGCTGCGCCACGGACGGGCCCACGTCCTGCGCGCCGTCGTGGAGGGGCTGGCCTGCGAGCTGGCCCGCCACCTGCGGTTCCTCACGGACGCCGGGGTGCCGCTCGGGCGGCTGGTGATGTGCGGCGGGGCGGCCGCCAGCCGGACCACCCCACAGATCGTGGCCGACGTCGCCGGGGCGCCGGTCGCCTGCTGCTCGGAGTCCGACACCAGTGCGTTCGGGGCCGCCGTGCTGGCCCGAGGGCTGGGCGAGCCCGGGCGGCCGCTCGCGGACATCGCCCGCGACACGGCGCCCGACGCGCGCCCCGTGGAGCCCGGAGCGAACGCTGCGCTCTACGCCGAGCTGGCCGGGCAGTACGCCGCATCCCTCGCCGCCGACTCCGGGGCCGGGCCATGAAGCCGACGCCGCTCTACTACGTGTGGGACTACAACGAGGTGGACCGCGCCTTCTGGGCCGAGCACCTGGAGGGCTGGCTGCCGCGCTGCATCGTGGACGCCCACATGCACGTGGCCCACCCCGCCCATCGCCGGGAGCCGATGACCGAGGAGATGCGCCGGCAGTACTGGGTGAACGAGGTGAGCGAACCCATGGACGCCGAGACGGCCGAGCGATGCATCCGCACCGTCTTCCCCGGGCGGGAGGTGACGTGCATCGCGACCGGCCCGCCGAGCCTGGCTTTCGACATCGAGGCGGCGAACGACTACCTGCGGGCCGAGTGCGCCCGGCGGGGCTGGCACTGCCTGTCACTGCTGCGGCCGCAGTGGTCGGGCGACCGCGTGGCCGACGAGCTGGCCCGGCCCGCCGTCATCGGCGTGAAGCCTTACTACTCGCTGATCGGCCATGACCCGGCGACACGGGACGCCCACATCGAGGCGAGCATCTTCGAGTTCCTGCCGCACCACGCGCTCGAAGTGCTGGATGAGCGCCGCGCCTGGGTGACCTTGCACGTGCCCAAGGCGGACCGGCTGCCCCACCCGGACAACCTGCGCGAGGTGCGCGAGATACGAAGCCGCTACCGGAACATCGTGCTCGTCATTGCCCACCTGGGCCGCTGCTACACCGAGCCCCACGCGCGGGAGGCGCTCCCCGAACTGGCCGACGACGCGGGGCTTTGCTTTGACATCTCGGCCGTGCTGAACCCCGCCGTGCTGAGGCTGGCCCTCGAGTGCATCGGCCCCGGGCGGCTCCTCTACGGCACGGACAACCCCGTCTTCTACATGCGCGGGCGCCGCCAGTGGCACGGGCGGCGTTACGTCAACCGCACCAACCACCCGTTCCACTTCAACGCGGACCGCGAGCCGCCCGACGTGGAGGCCGGCTACACGCTGTTCATGTACGAGGCCCTCAGGGCCCTCAAGGGAGCCTGCGCCGACTTGGGGCTCGAACGCGCACAGGTGGAAGCCGTCCTGCGCGACAACGCGCGGCGCCTGCTGGGCTCGGTCCTCTCCGCCAAGGAAGGACGTCGGTCAGATGACTGAGGAACTGAGGGTCGGCATCGTCGGCGCCGCGGGCCGGGCCCCGCCTCACGGTCCGCCCGGCACCTGGCGGTTGTGCCCGGTGGCGCTCAGGCGCCGGCCGCGCAGAGTGGGGGCGGCGCCTCTTTGACAGCCCCGCCGTCGGGCATTATGTTGGCCGCCGACCCGGGAGCGTGAGGGGTGCAGTCCATGGCGGACACGACGCGGCAGAACGTCGTCTTCATCCTCACCGACGACCAGGGCCCCTGGGCGGCCGGCTGCTGCGGCAACCAGGAGATCCGCACCCCCAACATAGACCGCCTGGCCGCCGCCGGGGTGCGGTTCGAGAACTTCTTCTGCGCCTCGCCGGTCTGCTCGCCGGCCCGCGCGAGCCTCATGACCGGCCGCATCCCCTCCCAGCACGGCGTCCACGACTGGATACGCCACCGCAACATGCCGCCGAACGCCGCCCGCTATGTGGAGGGGTTCACCTGCTACACCGACGTGCTGGCCGAGGCGGGCTACACCTGCGGCCTGAGCGGCAAGTGGCACCTGGGCGACAGCGCTGCGCCCCAGCACGGCTTCACCAGCTGGCTGACCATCCCCTACGGCGGCAGCCAGTACAACGACGCCGAGGTGGTCCGCGCCGACGGCAGCGTCGAGGTGGCGCCCGGCTACCTCTCCGACGTCTTCACGGACGAAGCCCTCCGCTTCATCCGGGAACACGCCGAAGAGACCTTCTACCTGAGCGTGCACTACAACGCGCCGCACTCCCCCTGGGAGGGCCACCCGCCGGAGATCGTGGGCAGTTACGACGGCTGCCCCTTCAAGTCCTGCCCGCAGGAGGCCGCCCACCCCGGCGCGCGGCCCTGGATGCGGCGGCACCTGGGCGACCGCGAGTCGCTCAAAGGCTACTTCGCGGCCGTGACGGCCATGGACCTCGGCGTCGGCCGCATCCTGGACGAGCTGGAGAGCCTGGGACTGCGCCGGAGCACGCTGGTCGTGTTCACCAGCGACAACGGCTACTCCTGCGGGCATCACGGCTTCTGGGGCAAGGGCAACGGCACGCTGCCGCTGAACATGTACGAGAACTCGATCAAGGTGCCCTTCATCGTCAGCCAGCCCGGCCGCGTCCCCGAAGGCCGCGTGACGCCGGCCATGATGAGCCAGTACGACTTCATGCCCACGTTGCTCGACTACGTCGGCCTGCCGCCGCTCAGGGACGAGGCGCTGCCGGGCGCCAGCTTCCTGCCCGTCTGGCTCGGCGAGCGCGACGAGGCGCGGCACGAGGTGGTGGTCTATGATGAATACGGCCCCGTGCGCATGATCCGCACGCCCGAGTGGAAATACGTCCACCGCTACCCCTACGGCCCGCACGAGCTGTTTGACCTGGTCAATGACCCCGACGAGCGGCGAAACCTGGCGGGCGAGCAGTCGCGCCGGGCGCTGGTGGGCGAGATGCGCGCGCGGCTGGCGCGGTGGTTCCAGCGCTACGTCGTGCCGCAGATGGACGGCCTGCGCACGGGCTGCACGGGCGTCGGCCAGGCCGACAGGATAGACGACGAGCACCCGGCCGAAGATGCTTGCCCCGACGAACCGATGTACACTACTTCTTGACAGCCCGCATGCCACCGGGGGAGAGGAGAGCCATGCCCGCGCGCCCGTTCGACGTCCCCGTGCAGCCTGACCGGGAGGGCCTGCTGCGCTGCGTCCGGCGGGAGGGCACGCCGGAGCGCGTCCACTACATCGAGCTGTTCATTGACTGGGAGGTGCAGGAGGAGGTCTGCCGGCGCTACGGCGTGCTGGAAGGCCTGGACCGCGACGATCCGCACTTCATGCTCCAGCGGCAGGTGGCCGTGCAGCGGTTCCTGGGATACGACTACGTGCGGCAGGGGCTCGACGCGCTGGACTTCCCCCTGAAGCACTGCGCCACCGATGACACGGCCGCCCTCGCGCGCACGGGCGGACGCAACTACATGGAAGAGCACGCCGGCCCCATCACCAACTGGGACGAGTTCGAAGCCTATCCCTGGCCGGACCCGGAGGCCGCCACGACGGATTCGCTCGAATGGTACTCCGAGAACCTGCCGCAGGACATGTGCATCATCGGCAGCGGGGGGTTCGCCCACTTCGCCGAGCACCTGACCTGGCTGATGGGCTACGAGACCCTCTGCTTCTCGCTCTACGACCAGCGCGACCTGGTGGAGGCCATCGGCGAACGGCTCACGGCGACTTACCGCGTCTCGCTGCGACGCATGCTCGCCTTCGAGCGGGTCGAGATCATCTGGGGCAGCGACGACATGGGGTTCCGCACCGGCACGCTGATCAGCCCGGCCGACATGCGGCAGTTCGTGCTCCCCGGCCACAAGCTGATGGCCGCCATGTCGCACGAGGCCGGCCGCCCCTACCTGCTGCATTCCTGCGGCAACATGACCGAGATCATGCAAGACCTGATCGAGGACGTGGGCATAGACGCCCGGCACTCCTTCGAGGACGTGATCGAGCCGGTCATCCAGGCCTACGACAGATACGGGGACCGGATCGCGATCCTGGGCGGGATGGACGTGGACTTCCTGTGCCGGGCGAGCGAAGATGAGGTGCGGGCGCGCGTGCGCCGAACGCTGGAGCACTGCATGCCGGGCGGCGGCTACTGCCTGGGCTCGGGCAACAGCGTGACCAACTACGTGCCGGTGGACAACTTCCTGGCCATGCTCGACGAGGGACGCAGGTTCGCGGCGACCCCGTAAGCCATGGGGAGGGGGCGAATGGGGGACTGGGAAGATCGCCTGAACGAGAAGAAGCTGCTGGTGGCCGACGGGGCCTGGGGCACCGAGCTCGCCAAGCTCGGCCTGCCCGTGGGCGAAGCGCCGGAGGCGTGGAACAGCCGCCATCCCGACAAGGTCCGCTCGATAGCCTCTGCCTACGTCGAGGCCGGCGCCGACATTGTGCTGACCAATACGTTCGGCGGCAGCCGCCTGAAGCTGGCCCGCAGCGGGCTGGCCGAGCGCACCGACGAGCTTAACCGCCTCGGCGCGGCGCTCTCGCGGGAGGCGGCAGGCGGGCAGGCGCTGGTCTTCGCCTCTGTCGGCCCGACCGGCGAGTTCATGGAGCCGGTCGGCACCCGGACCGAGCCCGAGATGGTCGCGTGCTTCGCCGAACAGGTGAAAGCGCTCTGCGCAGGGGGAGCGGACGGGATCGTCATCGAGACCATGTCCGACCTGAACGAAGCGAGAGCGGCCCTGAAGGCCGTGCGGGAGAGCTGCGAGCTGCCGGCGGTGGCGTGCATGACGTTCGAGCGGGGCGTGCGGGGCTTCGCCACGATGATGGGCGTGCGGCCCGAGCAGGCCGCCGCGGAGCTGGATGCGGCCGGCGCCGACGCCGTGGGCTCCAACTGCGGGGCGGGCATCGAAGAGATGATAGAGGTGATACGGCTGATGCGGCCGGCCACCGGCAGGCCCCTCTGGGCCAAGCCGAACG
>LJUE01000113.1 GCA_001303885.1 Planctomycetes bacterium SM23_32
TCCTCGGCGACGCGGCGGGGCACCTGATCGGGCAGCTCCGCCGCCGGCGTCCCCTCCTCACGCGAATACACGAAGCAACCCAGCCGGTCGAATCGCATCTGCCGCACGAAATCGAGCAGTTCCGCGAAGTCCCGGTCCGTCTCGCCCGGGAAGCCGGTCATGAACGTAGTCCGCAGGGCCAGCCCCGGCAGCCGCTCCCGCAGGCGCGCGATCAGGTCCTCGACCTGCGCCCGCGTGATCCGCCTGCCCATGCGCGCCAGGACGGCGTCCGCAACGTGCTGAAGCGGCACGTCCACGTAAGGGCAGACCTTCTCCTCGTCCGCCATGACCTCGACAAGCTCGTCGTAGACGTGAGCCGGGTGCATGTAGAGCAGGCGGAGCCACCGCAGCCCGTCCGTGCGGCAGAGCCGGCGCACCAGCACGTGCAGCAGGCGCTTGCCCTCGGTGTCGAGGCCGTAGTTGGCGGTGTCCTGGGCGATGACGTTCAGTTCGAGGACGCCCCCGGCCACGAGCTCCTGCGCCTCGGCGAGCAGTTCATCCATCGGCCGGCTCCTCAGCCGGCCCCGGATGAGGGGGATGGCGCAGTAGGTGCAGCGGTTCTCGCAGCCGTGCGCTATGCGCAGGTAGCTCCAGGCCCGGGGCGTCAGGCGGTGACTTCGCAGCGCCACTTCGGACGGCAGCGGCTCTGTGCCGCGCCCCGCCAGCCTGAGCGCCATCTGCGCCGCGCCGCGGGGATCTATGCCGATCACGGCGTCCGCTTCGGGCAGCTCCCGCCGCAGCTGCTCGCCATAGCGCTCCCCCAGGCAGCCCGTCACGACCACCCCACGGAGTCCTCCGGCCGTCCTGGCCGCGCCCACCTCGATGATCAGGTCAATGGACTCCTGCTTGGCCTCCTCGATGAAGCCACAGGTGTTGATGATGGCCACGTCGGCCCCTTCGGACGAGTGGGTCACGCGGGCGCCGGCACGGTCCAGGATGGAGGCGATGTGCTCGGAGTCCACCAGGTTCTTGGCGCAGCCCAGCGTGAGCAGGGCCACGGTCGGGCGGCGCGGGGTCGGCCTCTGCGACATGGGTCGGCGGCCTCGCAGGCCTGTGCAGTGCTATGCCCCGGCGTGGGCCTTGTCCCACTCATCGAGGCTCATCAGCACGCGGCGGGCCTGGCTGCCGCGATAGGGGCCGACCACGCCCGCCTCGGCCATCATATCAATCAGGCGGGCGGCGCGCGAGTAGCCGATGCTGAGCCGCCTCTGCAGCAGCGAGACCGAGCCGCGCTGGCTCTCCAGGATCACGCGCACGGCGTCGTCGTAGAGGTCGTCCGAGAACTCGCCCCCCTCCTGCTGGGCGTGGTACTCGCGCAGCTCGGCCCGGAACTGCGGCCCCCCCTGAGACTCCAGGTACTGGACTACGGCCTCGACCTCCTCTTCGGTGACGTAGGAGCCCTGCGCGCGCACGAGCCGCGACGTGCCGGGCGGCAGCAGCAGCATGTCGCCCCGCCCCAGCAGCAGCTCGGCGCCGTTGCGGTCGAGGATGGTCCGCGAGTCCACCTTCGAGGAGACCTGGAAGGCAATGCGCGCCGGCAGGTTGGACTTGATCAACCCCGTGATCACGTCCACCGAGGGGCGTTGCGTGGCGCAGATCAGGTGGATGCCCACGGCGCGCGCCTTCTGCGAGAGCCGGATCACGCTGCCCTCCACCTCCTTGGCCGCCACCATCATCAGCTCGCCGAACTCGTCAACGATGATGACGATGTGCGGCATGTGGAACGGCACGTCATCCACGATGGCGTCGCCGTCCGGATCGAGGCGACGTATGACCTCCTCTTCACCCAGTTCGTTGTAGCTCTTCAGGTCGCGCACCCCGACGCTGGACAGCACGGAGTAGCGCTCGTCCATCTTCTTGCACGCCCATTTCAGCACCGAGGCCGCCTTCTTCATGTCGCTCAACACGGGACACATCAGGTGCGGGAGCTGAGCGTACTGACTGAACTCGACGGACTTGGGGTCAACCAGCAGGAGCTGCACCTGCTCCGGCGTGCGCGTCATCAGGATGCTGCTGATCATGGCGCTGATGGCGACGGACTTGCCCGAACCGGTGGCCCCGGCCACCAGCAGGTGCGGGCAGGTAGCCAGGTCAAGCACGAGCGGGTTGCCGCCCGTGTCCTTGCCCAGGAAAAGCGGGATGGCCATGCCGGCCGCTTTCTTGCCGGCCTCCTCCATCAGCTCGCGCACGCCGACCAGCTCCCGCTCCGTGTTGGGCACCTCGATGCCGACCGTGTTCTTGCCCGGCAGCGGCGCCACGATGCGCACGTTCGGGGCCTTCAACGCGATGGCCAGGTCGTCGGACAGGGACTCGACCTTCGAGACCTTGGTGCCGGGCGCCAGCGACAGCTCGTACATCGTGATCACCGGGCCCCGCCGCACGCGCACCACCCGCGCCTCGACCCGGAACTCGCCCAGCGTGCGCTCCAGCACGCGGCCCTTGTCGCGTATCTCCGTCTCGTCCTCGCCCACCTCCGGCGACAGGAACTCGTGCAGGAGTGTCACGGGCGGCAGGCTGTAGTCGCCGGCCTCCAGCCTCTCGGCAAACTCGTAGAGGTCCAGCTCGTCTTCATCGTCATCCGGCACTTCCGGGCTCTCGGCGCCCCGCGAATAGCGCGTCACCACCTCCGGCTCAACGGGCTCCCCCCGGCGGGCCTCGTCCGATTCTACGACGCGCCGTTCGGCCGGCGCCTGATCCTCCGGGACGGGCTGCTCATCGGGCCCGCGTTCCAGCTCGCGCCAATGCCGGTCCAGCGGCTCCTCGGCGCGTTTGGGCCCACGCTGCCGCCACGCGCGCAGTCTCTGTGCCAGCGCACGCCGCGCGCCCCCCATCAGCGCCGCCCACCGCTCGTAGAGCGCGGCCAGCTCGGCGCCCGCCAGCAGGAACGCCCCGACGCAGACACCGAAGACCACCAGTATCACCGTCCCCAGCGGCCCGACGCCCCGGTAGAGCTGCGCCGTCAGCAATACGCCGACCACTCCCCCGCCCAGGCCCGGTTCGGCCCGATAGGCCACACCCGTGCTCGCAGGCGAGGCGTTCAGCAGCGCCAGCGCCACGGGCGTGGCGACGGCGATGATGCCCAGGCCGATGCTCCGCATGACGGGGCCCGATACCTGGATGCTCAGGGCAAGCTGAAGGCCGGTGATCACCACGATGGCAGCCAGCAGGTAGGCCGTCCACCCTACCAGGGCGAGGGCGTAGGCCGACACGTAGGCCCCCGCCGCGCCGCAAGCGTTGCCCGCCCCGGCCTCGGCGACGTAATCGGGAAACGGCCCCTCCTGGGGGCTGTGTGTCACGAGGCTGGTCACCAGGAACGCGCCGATCGCGATCAGCACCAGCCCGGCAATGAACCGGCCGCGCGCGCGGTCAGCCATCGTCGCTCGCCCCAAATGGGTACACGATCCCCGTCCGTTCGGCGCCATTGTAGTGACAGAGGCAGGCAGAAAGCAAAAACGAGGCCCCCGCGCCGCCCAGGGGGCCTCTGAGGCCCCCCACAGGCCCTCAGGCCCCCACCGAGGGCCGCCCGCGCTTTGACAACGTGAGCCTTTCGTGGTAAGAAACACGCCAGCCGTCCGGCATTCAGTCACAGGAGGAAACCGTGCCCGAGGTCGAGATCAAAGAAGTGCCCGCCATGACCGTGATGAGCCTTCCGTTCAGCGGCCCCTACGACCAGACCCAGGACAAGCTGGCCACCCTCATGTCGTGGCTGCTCCGCGTGGGACACCCCTACAGCGACACGCCCTTCGGCCTCTACTACGACGACCCGTCCAAGGTGGCGCCCGATGCGCTACGGGCCGAGGTCTGCCTGCCCATCGAGGAGGAGTGCCAGCCGGAAGACGAGATACAGAAGAAGAACCTCCCCGCCGTGACCGTAGCCGCCGCTGTCCACCAAGGCCCCCCCAGCGGCATAGCCCAGGTCTACAAAGAGGTCTTCGGCTGGATCGCAGAAAACGGCTACCGCTACGTGGAGGGCGGGCCGACACGCGAGGTCTTCCTCAGGGTCTACGGCGAGGTGGACGACCCTGAGCAGTTCCTCACCGAGGTCCAGGTGCCGGTCGAAAAGGTCTGAGGACAGCGCGAAGGCGCCGGCGGGACGGGCGGCTTGCGGGCTCGTCCCTCTGTCTATGACCGCGCGGCGGGCTTCAGCTCGCCCGACTCGACCATGGCCGCCAGCGCGTTATCGTCCACGTCCAGCGGCAGGTGGACGATGCCGCGGCGCCGGGACGACTCCCAGCAGGCGAAGATGATCTCGGTGGCTTGCAGCGCGTTGGCGGCGCACAGCTCGGAGGTGGTGCCGTCCTCGAGGCACTGCACGATCTGGACCACGCCGCGCTCGTGGTAGCCGGGGCCGTGGCAGTGCTCGCCGCCGCAGTCAATGGCCTCCCAGTGCGCGTCGCCCGTGCGCCGGATGCGCAGCATGGGTGCCCTCTCCCCCGCCGGGCCGACCTCGATGACGCCCTCCTCGCCGATCAGCCGCTGGTGCGCGCCCACCACGTCGTGGCCGAGCCCGGTCGCCGTGTAGCCGCAGACGCCGTTGGCGTACTTCCACAGCGCCAGGGCGGCGTTCTCGTTGTGCGCGCCGAAGATCAGAGCCTCCTTCGTGTAGTCAATCTGGGCGATGACCCATTCGCCGGGGACCTGGTCGTTGAAGTAGCCGCACATGTCGAAGTTATGCGAGCCGTAGTCGTAGAGGTTCCCAAACCCCGACTCGATGCGCTGCAGCCGCCCGATCTCGCCGGCGTCGAGCAACTCCTTGGCCAGGCGGAATGGCCTGCCGAATCGCCGCATGTGGTTGAAGGTCAGCCGCACGCCTTTCTCCTGGCAGACCCGGGCCATGCGCTTGGCCCCGCCCCACGTGGAGGCCATCGGCTTCTCGCAGTGGATGGCCCGCGCCCCCGCCTCGGCGCAGTCCACCACCATCTGCTCGTGCAGGTGCGGCCAGGTGCAGACGCTCACGATGTCCAGCTCCTCGGCGGCAAGCATCTCGTGGTAGTCGGTATAGACGCGGTCCAGGCCGAACCGTTCGGCAAAGGCCTCGGCCCGCTCACGGACCAGGTCGGCGCAGGCGACCATTTGGCATTTCTCGCCCGCGGCCCGGTAGCCGGCGGCGTGCTGGTAGGCCATGGCATAGCCTGTGCGGCCCGGCTTGTCCGGATCCTTGCCCGTCCCTATGAAGCCGACGCGAAACGTGCTCATGCCGTCATGCTCCTCGGCTGAGGGAACGACGTACTCCGCCAAAGAGAGCCAAGTCTAACGCGCGAAGGCGACAATGCAAGCGAAACGCAGCCGGATGCCGCCGCGTTGCGGGCCTCAGTGCCGCCGGACCGTCCGCCCGAAGTGAAGAGCCCTGGGGCAGCCCGGGCAGACGAACAGCCACTTCAGCAGCCCCGGCTGCGGCCACGGCAGGGGCGGCCCCGGACCTGCGCAATCCGGGCGCCTACTGCCCCGCCCTGCCGGCGGCGCCCGTCATCTCGAACCAGCGGCGCACGACCTCCGCCATCGCTTGCATGGCGTCACGCAGCGCAAACGGCACCCAGAGCGAGCGGCCGGCCTGCCAGTTGTCCGTCAGCGACGTGCGCACGGCGTGCACCAGCTCGCTGGCGACGTTGACCTTCGCGATGCCGAGCGAGATGGCCCGTTCCAGGTCGTCAGGCGGCGTCCCCGACCCGCCGTGCAGCACGAGCGGCACGCCAGCCGCCGCACGCAGCTCGGCCAGCAGTCCGAAGTCCAGACGGGGACGGGCCTTGTAGATACCGTGGCCGTTGCCGATAGCCACGGCCAGCATGTCCACGCCCGTCTGCTCCACAAAGACGCGCGCCTCGTCGGGGTCCGTGAGGCCCTCGAGCGTGCCCCCTTCGGCCGTAACGTCGTCGGCCCGGCCCACCGCGCCCAGTTCCCCTTCCACGCTCACGCCAGCCGGGCGTGCGAGCCCGACGACCGAACGGAGGGCCGCGGCGTTCTCAGCGAACGGCCTGTCAGAGTAGTCGAGCATGACGGAGGTGAAGCCGGCCGCGATGCACGTCTGGACGCTCTCGGGCGAGCGGCCGTGGTCAAGGTGCAGCGCAGCGTGCGCACGGCGCCGCTCCGCCACGGCCCGTGCCGTGGCGGCGAGCACCTCCGCAGAGGTGAGCCCGAACTCAGCCCAACCGCACATCAGGATGACGGGGGCGGCGCAGTCCTGCGCCACGCGCAGCACCGTGTCCATCGTCGCGCTGTCCCACACGCAGAGAGACGGCACGGCGTAGCCGCCCTCGGCGGCGGCCCGGACCAGCTCCGCGGCAGGCACGAAGGGCATGGCCGGCCCCCTTGCAGGTGTAGGGAGGGTTGAGCGTCTCGGCTCAGACCTTGCCGAACACGTTCATGTAGGGGAACAGATGCCGCCAGTCGCTCACGCGCGAGACGACGACGCCGAACAGGTCGCCGCTGGTGCCGACCACCGCGCTCGCGCCGGCCTTCAGGTAGGCGCTCATCAGGTAGTCCGAGTAGGCATCGTCCACGACGGCGACGACCACGAAGTCCGCGGCCAGTTCCTCCCGCAGCTTGCCCAGCAGCTCCTGTGGCCGGAAGATGGTGTCCAGCTCCATCTCCATGTAACCGCTGGCCAGCTCCAGCGCGCTCAGCCCCGAAAGGACGGCCACGGACTCCACGTCCCCTGGTATCTCCAGGTCTTCGGCGGCCGCGTCGTAGAAGCGCCTCTGCACCTCGAGCCGGCGCGACAGGCGCTGCACGTAGGTGCGGGCGTCGAGGGACCGGTCAACCGCCTCGTCGGACGGCGTGTAGAGGATCGCCCGGCTCATGCGTTGCATCCTGGGCTCCAGAGACGGCCGCCCGCGCCCTTGTACACCATCCGGGGGCGCGCCGCAAAGCGCGGCAGGCCCCTCACCCGCGCCGCTCCAGCCAGACGGGGCTCGAGACGATCTCCTCGACGGCGCGGCGCACGGGCTCCGACATCTGGGCCTCGTAGCCCGTGTCGGCTGGCTGGACGGCCAGCACATAGCAGACGGCCTTGCACGCCTGGTCGAGGAAGTCCATCAGCGGGCTCAGGCCGGCCGAATGGGTGGAGACGGACTGGACCTCGAAGCGCTCGCCCCCGAAGAAGCCGATCGCCCCCGGCGGGCCGCCGAACTCGACGGCGTCCACGAACAGGATGTCCGCCGGCTGGATGGCCTCTATCTTGCCCAGGAAGTTCTC
>LJUE01000114.1 GCA_001303885.1 Planctomycetes bacterium SM23_32
CTCCGAACGTCACGACGTTGGGCTCGGCATAGATAATGGCGTCGGCCTTCATGGCGTCGTCCTCCCCGTGTCGCAGAAGTGTGGGATGCTCGTGGCAATCATACCGCCGGGCGCTCGCGCGTCAAGCACGCGGGGCCGCGCCGCCCGTGCTTGACTTCGTGGGAGCCGGCGGGATAATGGACGGAAGGAGGCGGAAGGTAGCCCTGCGTGAGGGAGCGAGACCGATGCGGTGGCGCAAGACGGCGGGATGGGCGGCCGTGCTGATCGCCCTGGCGGCCGTGCCCGTGCTGGCGGACACGATGTACGCCCGTTTCTCGGCGCCTGTGCGCGCGGAGCGGACCCTCGGCGCCGAGACCCTCGGCACGCTCAGCCAGGGGGACGCCGTCCAGGTGACCGGCCGGGAGGGCAGCTACTACCGCGTTAACTACCGGGGCCGCGCCGGCTGGGTCTACTTCAACAAGCTGGCCGGCGAGAAGCCCGAGGACGTGACGGGGCTCCTGGGCGGCCTGGGGGGCGAGGGCATACGGCTGACCGAGTTGGAGGCGGGCGGCGCGCTGCGGGGGCTCTCGCCCATGGCGGAGAGCTACGCGAAGGCGGCGGACGTCCCCCGCTGGGCGGTGGACGCCGTGGAGGCGATGCAGGGCCGCACCATCACGGCCCGCCAGCTGGAGGAGTTCCAGCGGGAAGGCGGCCTCGGTGAGTACGGAGAGGGGGTGGCGCCATGAACGCTCGCACTGCTCCCGCGACGCTCGTGCTGGTGCTGACGGCGCTGCTTGCGGCCGTGGGCTGCGAGGGTCTGGAGCGGACGGCCACGCTGGCCTCCGACATCCTGCAAGAGCACCCCGGGCTGATCGAGGACGAGGGGGACCGCGCCAAGTGGACGGCGGGCCTGGCCGCCGTGCGGAACATGGTGGACGAGATAGATACGGGCGAGGAGATCGGCATGGGCCAGAGCCTGGCGGTGCGGGCTTTTGCCTCCTTTGGCCGGCCACACCCGGACGAGCGGCTCCAGGCCTACGTGGCCAAGGTGGGCCGGGTGGTCGCGCAGCAGAGCGAGAGGCCGTCGCTGCCCTACTCCTTCGCCGTGGTCCAGAACGACGAGCCGAACGCGCTGGCCCTGCCGGGGGGCTACGTGTTCATCTCGACGGGCCTGCTCGGACGGCTGAAGAGCGAGAGCGAACTGGCCTGCATCCTGGGGCACGAGGTCTGCCACGTCGCCCAGAAGCACGGCATCGAGATCGTGGGGCGCGACCGACGGATCGCCAGCCTGGTGGACTTCGGAGCGGCCCTTGACGAAGACGTCGCCGAGTACCGGCAGTTCATTGACCTGACCTACCAGAAGCTGACCACGGAAGGCTACGACCGGCGCTATGAGTGGCAGGCCGACGAGAGCGGCACGCGGTACGCCTACCGCGCCGGCTATCATCCCGAGGGCCTGCTGCCCTTCCTGGAGGCTTCCCGTGCCACAGGCGTGCAGATGGAGCGCTACAAGACCCACCCCGACCCGGCCGAGCGCATCGCGCGCGTGAAGGGTGTGCTTCGGTCGCTGGGCGACTACGCCGGGCTGCCGAAGCTGCGCGACCGATACGGCCGCGAGGTCCTGGACAGGCTCCGATGAGGCGGACGGCCCATGGAGAGTGAAGCGCGGGGCCCCCGCCTGCTCACGCCGCCGTTGACGGACGAGGACGTCCTGTCCGTGCGCAGCGGCGACCGCGTGCTCATCAGCGGCCTCATCTACTCGGCCCGGGACGCGGCGCATGCCAGGATGGCCGCGGCCCAGGCCCAGGGCGAGGCGCTGCCGTTCGATCCCGCCGGGCAGATCATCTACTACATGGGCCCCTCCCCCGCGCCGCCGGGCGGCGTCATCGGCGCGGCCGGCCCGACCACCAGTGGCCGCATGGACCCCTACGCGCCGGCCCTCTACCGCGCGGGGATCAAGGCCACCCTCGGCAAGGGGAGCCGCTCCGAGGAGGTGCGTGCCGCCATCAAGGAGTTCACCGCTCTCTACCTGGCCGCCATCGGCGGCGCCGGCGCCCTGCTGGGCCGCTGCATCCGGGCGGCGGACGTGGTGGCCTACCCGGACCTGGGGCCGGAGGCAGTGCGGAGGCTGACCGTCGAGGAGTTTCCCGCCGTCGTGGTCAACGACGCCTACGGCGGCGACCTGTACCGGGAGGCCCGGGCCCGGCACGCCGCCCGACCGTCGCAAGGGGAGGAGTAGCCGCTGTCCGTCGGCCCACACACGCTACGACCTGAGCGCAAGATCGCGCCCGTCCTCGAGGCGCTGGACGAGCGCTACGGAGGCAAGAAGCGCCGCGACAGGGCAGAGCCCCTCGCAGTGCTCATCCGCGGCGTCCTCTCCCAGAACACCAGCGACGTCAACAGCGGGCGGGCATACGACAGCCTGCGGGAGAAGTTCGCCACGTGGGAGGACCTTGCCGGCGCCGCCCCGAAGGACATCGCCGGCGCCATCCGTTCCGGCGGCCTGGCCGACCAGAAGGCCGCCACCATCAAGTGCATCCTGGACTGGCTGTCCTCACGCGACGGCTACTCGCTGGACTTCCTGCGCCAGCTGGACAGCGAAGAGGTGGAGGCGCGCCTGACGGCGATCAAGGGGGTGGGAGTGAAGACGGCGCGGCTGGTGCTGCTGTTCGGGTTCGGCCGGCCGGTCTTCGTGGTGGACACGCACGTGCTGCGCGTCAGCAAGCGGCTGGGGCTGATCCCGGCCAGGTGCACCCGCGAGAAGGCGCACGTCCTGCTGGACGACCTGGTGCCCGACGAGCGCAAGTACAGCGGCCACCTGAACATGATCGAACACGGCCGGCGGACCTGCCTTGCCCGCTCGCCGGACTGCCCTGGCTGCCCCGTGCGCCGCTGGTGCCTCTACGTGCGCGGCACGTTCGAGTAGGCCGGCGCGGCCTATGGGCGACGCATCTCCCGCTCCAGGCGGTCCACGTCCCGCTTGAGCCGCTCGTGGTCGCGTTGCAGGTTCAGGAACACCGTGTTGGTGATGAAGACCCGGTCGAGCCGGTCCAGCCTGTCCAGGTCGTCGTCGAGCTCCTCGATCCGCCTCTCCAGGCGCTCCACCGTGGCGCCGAGCAGGCGCACCTTCTGCTCCAGGTCGTTCAGGTGCCGGGTGAGTTGGACGATGTCCTGCCCCTGCTGCTCCAGCGCCGCCAGCTTCTCCTGGGTGAGCTGCTTTGCGAGCCTGGCCAGTTCGGTCTCTTCGCGCGCTTTGGCGAGCGCCTCCTGGCGGACGGCCTCCTCGTGGCGCTCCTTGCCCTCGGCCTCCAGGGTCTGGAGCTTGGCCTGGATGCGGGCGCGGTCAGCTTCAGACTCGGCCAGGACGAGCGCTCGCTGGTAGGCCTGGCGGGCCTTCGTGAGTTCGGCCAGGGCGTCGGGCGCGTCGGCGGCCCGCTCGTGGCGGTAGTCGCCACGCTGCTCGTGGAAGGACGCCGGGCTCACCGCGTAACGCCTCAGCCCGGTGATCCGGTCCTTGCGATAGCCGATGGTGCTGCCGTCCACCGACTCGATGCGGATCATCTCGTCGTCTTCATGGAGGATCTTGCCCCTGGCCGTGGTCCCGTCCAGCACGACCTCGGCCATCCTGACGACATCGGGCGCCTCGGCCTGCTGGGGCGCCGGGCCTTCATCCTCGGCGAGGGCCACGACGCGGACAGCGGCCAATAGGCAGGCGGCCAGCAGCATCAGACGGGCGGGCATGGCCTTCATCGCACGGCCTCCCTTCGGGCTCAGGGGAACCTCCCAACGGTGCACGCACATTATACGGCAGGTCGGCTGCGACGGCAGGACGCGGCGACGACGCTGACGGGCGCGCTCGATGGCCGCCCGGACCGCCCCGGGGCGCGGCTGCGCTCAGCCCTGCGCCTTCTTGACGGCGGCCACGAGCTTGCCGGCCAGGTCCTTGGCGAGCTGGGGCATGTCCTCGCCGAACGCCATCTCGCGCAGCACTTCCGTGCATGCCCCGGCCACCACGAGGTTCACCCCCCGGTCCTGGCTCTCGCGGTAGTCGGTTCGCACGCCGATGATGGGGACGCCGCGCTCGTAGGCGATGCCCATCTCCAGCGCCGCGCCGCTGTCCACGTCGGGGCCGTCCAGCACGGCCACCATGACGTGGGCCTCCCGGACCCCCTCCACGCAGGCGGCGAAGATCCTGGGGAAGTCCTTGGGGTTGTTGTAGGACTCGCCGAACTTGAAGTCCTGGGGCAGGATGACGTGCGCGCCCGCGATGCGGCGCTCCAGCTCGGCGGCCAGCAGGCGGTTCCAGCGCCGCTGTCCCTGCGTGAACAACGGCCCGGACAGGTATATCTCCATGGCGGCGCTCCGGTGTGCGGTCCTCGGGACGGCCGGGCGCAGGCGGTCTACGCGCCGACGCGAACACGATGCGCTGTGCGCTGAGGGCTGTCAACTGCCGACGATGCGTTCGACGGCCGCGCGGGGGATGCCGATCTCGGCCACCTCGACGCGGCCCGTGTAGGCTGCCGCGCCCGCCTGCGTGAAGCCCACCTTGCTGAGCACGAAGGTGACGGTCCGGTCTGCCCTGACGGCGACGCCGAGCGGGCGCCCCGTGTTGCAGTCGAGCCCCGAGGGCACGTCTACGGCCAGCACGGGGCGCTCGCACGCGTTCAGCGCTCTAATGGCGGAGCGGTAGGGCTCCCGCACCTCGCCGGTGGTCCCCGTGCCGAGCAGCGCGTCCACCATCAGGTCGCAGTCGGCCCGCTCTCGGACAGCGGCGGCGACCTGGTCGGGCCGGGTGACTTCGTGGACGGGGAGGCCCATGTTGAGGATGATGCGCAGGTTGGCCGCCGCCTCTCCCTCGCCCTGGAGCAGTTCGTCGAGCCGGGCCAGCAGCAGCACCTCCACGTGGGCGCCCCAGTTGCTCAAGTGGCGCGCTGCCACGAAGCCGTCGCCGCCGTTGTTGCCCCGGCCGCACAGGACGGTCGCCCTCGCGCCGTCGGCCCCGCCGAGCATGTCGGCAGCAGCGCGGGCACACGCACGTCCGGCGTTCTCCATCAGGACCAGGCCGGCAATGGCGTAGTCCTGGACGGCTACGCGGTCGAGTTCGCGGATCTGCTCGCGGGTCGCGGCACGTTGGTCCGTCATGGCGCGTGGGACCTGCCGACAGGAGGAGGCCCGGGCGGTTCGGCTGTCCGGGGGCCCGCCACTATGGGCCGTCGGCCGCGGGCAACGGGGCTACGTGGCTGACAAGCTCTGCGGCGCCGCTCAGCGTCTGCTCGGCCCTGGCGCGTGCCTGGGCCATGCTCTGGTTGGCGCGGCGCTCGGCCGGTCCCCGTCCTTGCACCGGGCCGGCGATGGCGGCGGACAACGCCTGCCGACCGCTCTCGTATTGGGCTACGGCGGCGTCCAGGCGGCTGCGCTGCTGGCTGAGTTCATGCACGACGGCCAGCAGCGACGCTGCCCGTTCGTCGAACTGCGCTGCCGTCACCCGGGCCTCGTTGTGCTGGCGGCTCAGCTCGTCGAAGCAGGCACGGAGCGGCTCCACCAGCCGGTTCCAGCGCGAGCGGACGCTCACGACGAAGCCCTCGACCGGCTGGATGGCCTTTGCGTAGCCGCCGGGTCCGTTGACGGCGTAGAGGAGCTCCTCGAGCGGCGCCCGGAACTGCTGGGCCGAGACGGGATCCCGCCATTCGTAGCGGTCGGCGTGCGGCCCGACGGGCAACCGGACCTGCCCGTCGTGGCAGCCCAGCACGGCCAGCACGGCCGCCAGCGCGCCGGCTGCTGTGAACCGCCTGCTCACCGTGCCTCACCCCTCCGGGCTGCGGGCGGTCCGCCGCCCGATCAAGTGATCTGCTCCTCCGGCAGGTCGAGCGTGGACACGTCGAGCCCCCTGAGCGACTTGCCGTAGCCGTGTGTCTGGAGACGCTCGATCATGTTCGGCCGGAAGTATGACCTCTTCACCGCGTCAACAGGGTCTAACTCGCCGTCCTGGACCAGGGCGAGCAGGTAGTTGTTGACGCGCTCGTTCATGTCCTGTTTGTCCACCGACTTGCTGAAGGCCTCTTCCAGCGTGATGAAGCCGTCCTCGACCAGGCTCATTAGCGACTCGTTCATGGTGACCATGCCGTACTTCTTGCCCGTCTGGATGACGGAGGGGAGCTGGTAGGTCTTCTTCTCGCGGATGAGGTTGGCCACGGCGCTGTGAACGACGAGGATCTCGAAGGCCGCGATGCGCCCCTTCACCTTGCGCCGGCACAATGTCTGGGTGATGACCGCCTTCAGCGTGCTGGAGAGCATGACGCGGATCTGGGACTGCCTGTCCGGCGGGAACTGGTCTATGACGCGGTCCACCGTGCTGGAGGCGGTGGTCGTGTGCACCGTGGCGAAGACCAGGTGGCCCGTCTCGGCGGCGGTGATGGCCAGGGCGATGGTCTCCAGATCGCGCATCTCGCCGACCAGGATGATGTCGGGGTCCTCCCTGAACGCCGCGCGCAGCGCCCGCCTGAAGCTCTCGGTGTGCAGGCCGATCTGGCGGTGGCTGAAGATGCAGTTGATGTTCTGGTGGACGAACTCGACGGGGTCTTCAATGGTGATGACGTGGTCGGCGCGGTTCTCGTTGGCATGGTGCAGCAGGGCGGCCAGCGTGGTGCTCTTGCCGCAGCCGGTCGGCCCCGTGCACAGGATCATGCCCTTCGGCAGCATCACCAGGTCAATGATGGCCTGCGGCAGACCCAGGTCGTCCACCGTCATGATGTCGAACGGGATCAGCCGCTGGGACATCGCCGGGCCGTTGATGTCGCGGTAGACGTTGGTGCGGAACCGCGCGATGCCGGGCAGCTCGTAGGCGAAGTCCGAGTCGTTGATGGCCTCGTATTCCTTGCGGTTCTTCTCGGGGATGATCTCGTAGATGAGGGACTTCACCTGTTCGCCCGTCAGCGGGGGTAGCTTCATCTTCTGCAGGAGGCCGTCAATGCGAACGATGGGCGGTGAGCCGGTCACCAGATGAAGGTCGGAACCGGCGTTCTTGACCAGGAAGTTCAGGAACTTGTCTACCTGCGGCATATCATCGGCCTCCGCCGGAGTCCCAGGGATATCACAGGCGCACCGGTATGTTATCAGCCCCCGCCGGGACCGTCAAGTCTTGGGGCGGCAACTGCCGCGCCGTCCTATCGGGCCGCCTTCAGCAAGGGGGCCAGCCTGTCGAGGGTGCG
>LJUE01000115.1 GCA_001303885.1 Planctomycetes bacterium SM23_32
GGAGACGGGCACGGCGAAGGCATCCACGCCCTCCTCGGCGAGCGCCGCCAGCAGGTTCTGCGCCGTGTCGGCGTGGAGGCTCTCGGCCAACAGGCCCTCGCCGCGCACCACCCGGCGCCTGCCCTCCGCTTCGCTCACGCCCGTGAAGGCCGCCACGAGCGGGCCGACGGCCATCGGGTTCACTTTCTGCTCCCCGGCGACGCAGACAATCACCGGCCCCTCCGCCTCCGTCAGGAGCGCAGCGGGGGCCGCCGTCGGTTCCGCGCGCGCAACGGGTCCGTCCCACGCCTCCGGGGCCGATGGACCGTCCGCCGGCTCCACCAGCACGAGGCTGCGGCAGACGGGACACGGTTCCCGCCTGCCTGCCCGGATGCGTGGGGCGTTGAACACGGCGCCGCAGTGAGGGCACTCGACCTCGTAGTCGAACTGCGCCATGGGATCCCCGTCGGCCGGCGGCGTCCGGCGAGGCCCTCAGACGTCGAGGTTCTTCACTTCGAGGGCGTGCTGCTCAATGAACTCGCGCCTGCGCTTGACGTCCTTGCCGGCCAGGATGCTGAAGTACTTGTCCGCCTGAATGGCGTCGCCCACGGTCACCCGGACGGTCCTGCGCGTGGCCGGCACGAGGGTCGTCTCCGCCAGCTCGCCAGCGTCCATCTCGCCCAGCCCCTTATAGCGCTGGATGTCCAGCCCCTGGCGGGCCAGCTCCTGGAGCGCCGGCATGATGCCCAGCAGGGAGCGCACCTTCACCTCGCTGCCGTTCGAGACCACGGCGAAAGCAGGCGGCGCGTCCTCGTCCCTCGGGTACAGGCACCCCATGGGCACCCCGAGGGCCTCTACCTTGTCCACCAGCTCGGCCACCCTCGCCGCCTCGTCGAAACGCCAGGGCCTTACGCTGTTGCGCACGTCCTTCCCCTTCCCACCGGCCGCCGGGCCGTTCTCCGACTCGATGATGTGCAGGTCCTCGCCCCTCTCTTCCAGCCGCTTGTGCAGCCGCTGCACGAACGCGTCGTACTCCTCCTCGCGGTAGAACAGGTGCTCGCGCCTGCGCTTGCGGCCGTCCACGTGCACCACGCGGTAGAGGGGGAACAGGGCGCCGTTCTGCGACGTGCGCTCGTTCAGGTAGCGCTCCAACGGCATGCCCTGTGCCTCGATCCGGGCGATGAGGCCGCTCAGCTCGCCGAGCAGCTCGACCAGGTTCTTGAACCGCTCTCCCTCGATTCTCGCCTCCTCCTGGCCGTCTCCGCCGAGGCGCAGGGAAGCGCCCGACATGCCGAGCTCGAGCAGCGTGCGCCGAAGGGCCCTGTCATCATGGACGTACTGCTTCTTGCCCTTTCGCGTGACCTTGTAGAGCGGCGGCTTGGCGATGTAGAGGCAGCCCCCTTCGATGATCTCGGGCATCTGGCGGAAGAAGAACGTGAGCAGGAGCGTGCGTATGTGGGCGCCGTCTATGTCCGCGTCGGTCATGATAATCACCTTGCCGTACCGCAGCTTCTCCAGGTCGAACTCCTCCTGGCCTATGCCGGTGCCGAGCGCCGTGACGAGGCTGCGTATCTCCTGGTTGCTAAGCATCTTGTCAATGCGGGCCTTCTCGACGTTCAGGATGACGCCACGCAGCGGGAGGATGGCCTGGAACGTGCGGTCGCGCCCCATGCTCGCCGTGCCCCCGGCGCTCTGCCCCTCAACGATGAACAGCTCCGTGTTCTCCACCTCGCGGCTGGAGCAGTCCCGCAGCTTGCCGGGCAGGCCGGCGTTCGCCAGGGCGCCCTTGCGGCGGGTCAGCTCCCGGGCCTTGCGGGCGGCCTCCCGCGCCTGGGTGGCCTCCACCGCCTTTGCCACCACGACCCTGGCGGTGTCGGGGTTCTCCTCGCAGTACGCGCTCAGGCGCTCGTTGACCACCTGCTCGACGAGCCCGGCGACGTCGCGGTTGCCGAGCTTCATCTTGGTCTGCCCCTCGAACTGCGGCTCGGGCAGCTTGACGCTGATCACTGCCGCCAGACCCTCGCGGTAGTCCTGACCACTGGGCGTGAGGTCCTTCAACAGCCCGTTGTCGCGACCGTAGGCGTCGAAGGTGCGCGTCAGCGCGCTGCGCAGGCCGCTCAGGTGCGTGCCGCCCTCGACCGTGTTGATGTTGTTGGCGAACGAGTAGACGTTCTCCAGGTAGCCGGCGTTATACTGGAAGGCGATCTCGCAGATGACGCTCTCCGACTCCTGCTCGATGTAGACGACATCTCCGTGCAGGGGCTCCTTGCCCTCGTTCAGGTACTGGACGAACTCCCGAATGCCGCCTTCGTAGTAGAACCGCTCCTTGCGGTCGCTCTCCTGCTCGGACAGCAGCATCTCCGTGCCGCCGTTCAGGAAGGCCAGTTCGCGCAGCCGGCGGGCGATCACGTCCCAGCGGAACTTGGTCACCTCGAATATCTCCGGGTCCGGCTTGAAGCGCACTCGTGTGCCGTGCCGCTTGGTGCGGCCGCGGTTCTCGACGGGCGTCTTCGGCTCGCCCCGTTCGTAACGCTGGTAGTAGACGTGCTCGCCGAGCCAGACCTCCGCCTCGAGCCACTCGCTCAGGGCATTCACGCAGGAGACGCCCACCCCGTGCAGTCCGGCCGAGACCTTATAGCTCTTGTGATCGAATTTGGCCCCGGCGTTGAGCATGGTCATGACGACTTCGAGCGCCGGCTTGCCTACCTCAGGATGGTCGTCCACCGGAATGCCGCCGCCGTCGTCCGTGACGGAGATGCTTCCGTTGGCGTGGAGCCTGACGTGAATCCGACTGCACCGGCCGGCCAGCACCTCGTCAATGGCGTTAGCCACCACTTCCTCGACCAGGTGATGCAGGCCGCGCTCCGCCGTATCGCCGATGTACATGGCAGGCCGCAGCCGCACATGCTCGATGCCGCCGAGCACGCGGATGTCTTCGGCCTCGTAGGCAGTCTCGTCCTTGTCCTTCTTGGCCGCCATCCGTCCTCCGTTCAGTGTGTCTCGTCGCCTTGCTCGCCGCCGCTGCCGAGGCAGAAGCGCACTGCGGCCACGTCCCGGCCCGCGCCTGTCGCCTGGAAGCCGCTGAGCAGCTGCGCCTTCATGAAGCTGTTCAACTCGTGCAGCAGCACGGACGAGTCCACTTCTATTACCAGCTCGCCTTCGGCGAAGGACCGTATCCGCGTCCTGCCCGCCACGCCGTCGCCAACCATCCCCCGCCACGCGTCAACAAGCGCCCGGTACTTGCCCTTCTCGCGGGAGCGCTTGCGTCGCAGAAGGCCCCTTAATATCTCGCCAAGGGGCCGGGCCCGGCCGCCGCGGGCCGACTCAGCAGGCCAGCTCATACTTCACCCTCTTCACGAATAACGGGACTGACAACATAGGTGTAGTCCAGGCCAACCTTTATGACGCACGGCGACCGCCTGTCCGTAAAGCGCATCTTCACGCTGTCGCGCTCGACAATGGAAAGGACGTCTTCAAGAAACTCGGGATTAAACGCTATCTGCGCCTCCTCGCCGTCGTACTCGACGGCCATGCGCACCTCGGCGTGCCCCACGTCGGGCGACTCGGCAGTGATGGACAGCGCATTCTGGGAGAAGCCGAAGTTGACCACCCGGGTCTGGTCGGTGGTCAGGAAGCTGGCGCGCCGCACGGCACTGAGCAACTCCTTGCTGGGCAACTGCACCTTCACTTTACTATCGGAGGGGATGACCTCGTGGTAGTTGGGAAACTGCCCCTCGACGAGCTGGCAGACGACCCGGCCTGCGTCGTTCTCAGCCAGAAGCTGGTTCTCGGTGCCTATAAATCGAACCGGCTCCTTGCCGTAATCCGCCAGGCGGGCGAGCTGCTCCACACCGCGCGTCATGACGATGAACTCGGCCGTGACACCTTCCGGGTTGCTGACCTTCTTCTTGACGTGGGCCAGCCGGGCACCGTCGGCGGCGACCATCTCGATGCTGTTCTCGCGACCGACGACGAAGAGCACCCCGTTCAACGCGTAGCGCCCCTTGGCCTCTGCCGCCGCGAACGCCGTGCGCCTCACCATGTACCTCAACACGTCGGGGTCAATCTCGACGGCGCCCTCTTGTGGCAGCTCCGGTATCTGCGGGAAGTCGGCTGGATCCTCTCCGAGGATACGGAAGGTCCCGTCCTCCGTCTCTACGACCACCGCCCCGTCATCTTCGCGCAGCGTTATGCGTTCGTCAGGCGTGGCACCCAGGATCGGCGATAGGCGCGAATGAGGCAGCAGCGCCACGCCCTCTCGCTGCACCTCGACGTCTCCCACCTTCAGCGTCAGCCCCACTTCCAGGTCCGTAGCGGACAGCCAGACGGCGCCGCCGGCGGCCTCGACCTTTACGTTGCGGTAGATCGGTTGCTGGATACTGGAGCTGACCACGCTCCCGACCCGCTGAAAACCGTGGTACAGCGCTTCCCGGTTCGCTACAAGTTCCATGTGTGGGTCTCCAGTTGCCCGCGTGCCTCAAGAACGACAGGGTTAGAGGGAGTGAATCTGATGTTCTCTTAGAAGAGTTACTTATCCTACTGTCTTGCGATTACGGCACCCGCCGCCGGTCCTGCGTCTCTAACCGATTGAAACTCAAGGGGTTAGCCTAGGTGCTCAACGCCGCAGGCCTGTCGAAAACATGTCGAAAACGCCTTGGCACGAAGCCTCTGGGGGAGGCTCGTGACCATGCCGACCGGAGCCTCCTGATAGTAGCGTAGTTCTCAACGTTGGAGCTTCGGGTTGCCAACACGTTTTGAACAGGAAGTGAACATGCCGCGACGGAATCATCGGGGCAGCTCCCGCAGGCTGGACGGGCGACCGAGAGGGCGGTCCGTCCAATGCAGCCATTATACCAGGGAGCCCCTCCCGGCGTCAAAGCGCATGGGGCGTTCGAGGGGCCTTTTGCGGCCGGATTCGCAGTTTCTGAGGCAGCGACGCCCTGTGTAGGGAGCGGGGCCGTGCGCGAGGGCTCGGGACGACCGATACGATGGGCGTACGGGCTGCCCTGACTCATCCACGGCACGCATGCTCATCGCGCCAAGAGGAACCCGGACGGGGCGCCGGACCGGCGAGCGCCCGGCGAGCGGTACAAAGGGGAGACAGCGCCTCTGTAGACCGGACTCCCCGCCGCCTCGCCTTGGCATCTCGCGTCAAAGCCATTGGTGGCCTAGAACCTGGCGGTCAGTAGCGAGGCGGGGCTAAAGCCGCTACGCTCCGGACGTTGGGAGCACGGGGCGGTCCCCGTCGAACGGGTATATGGCCAGGCCGGCCAGCATCTTGGGGTAGAAGAAGGTGGACTTGGGCGGCATGCGTTCGCCGCCCCGCGCGACGGCCTCGACCGTCGCAGGCGAGGTAGGCGGCAGTAGGAACGCGACGTCGAAACGACCGCTGGCAACGTCCCAATATGCCGTCTCGACGTCTTGGCGCAACTCGAGCCGTGGGTGCGCCCTGCCGGCCTCCGACGGTATGCCCAGCAAGGGCCCGAGGACGGCGTAGTGGAGCTGCGTGACGGGCAGGCGGCGCCACTGCGGCAGGCGATCCGGGATGCAGTCATCAAGGGCTCCCGGCTTGGCGCCGCAGAGCCAGTGCAGCTCCTTGCCCCCCAGAAAGCAGCCTATGGCGTCGGCCGCAGGCCTGTCCCGGAGCGCCTCCTTCAGCCTCTCGGGCCCCCCGACCGTAACCTGCCGCATGGCAAAGCGCCCGCCGAGCGCGGCCAGCAGCGCGTCCGGTTCGAGGCCGCTCGGTGCTTTGGCCACGCGGTGCGTGGGCAGTATCTTGAGCCCCGCGTTGCGCACGGACACGCAGAAGATGGGAATGAAGTCCTGCACGGCGGCGCCGGGCGGGGCGCCCTCGGGCCGGTGAGCATCCCGGTAGCGAAGAGCCGTCTCGTAGCGATGGTGGCCGTCAGCGATGACCAGGACCTCGTCGCGTAGCAGGGCGGCTATGCGCCCTGTCTCAGCGGGATCGGAGACGGCCCACATCTTGTAGGCCACGTCCTCGGGCGTGCGGAACTCGCAGACGAGCGCGCCCCGCGCCGCCCGGGCCACCCACTCATCAGCGAGCCCCTGTGCGTCGGAGCACATGACGAACACCTGGCTCAGGTTCGCCCGGCAGGCCTCCATCAGTCGGTAGCGATCGGCCTTCGGGCCGGCCATCGTCTGTTCGTGCGGCAGCACGCCCCCGGTCCCCAGCTCCTGCAGCAGCAGGGCGCAGATCATGCCGCGCCGCACATACCGCACGCCGTCCATCGTGAACTGCTGCTCGCAGACGTAGATGGACGCCTCCGGGGCCGGCACCAGCACGCCGTCCCTCCGCCATGCCTGGAGCGTGCGCGCGGCCGCATCGTATTCCTCCGCCTCCCGGCCCTCCGGGGGCGCCTTGCCCAGCGTCAGGCGGATCACGTTGTGCGGGTCCATCTCGCGCAGCCTCTCGGCCTCGCGTCGGTCCACCACGTCGAAGGGCGGGGCTACCAGGCGGGAGATGAAGGAAGTCTGCTGCGGGCTGTACTGGAGCGGCCTGAAGGGGGCGATCTGCACCAAGGGGCCAGGACCTCCCGGGGAACGAACGAGGCGCCGGCAGCAACGGCCGGACATGATAGGCGAGGGCGGGCCGGGCCGCAACTGCGCCGGGAATGCGCTACGCGTCGTCCCCCGCCTGAGGAGTCGCGGCGCGGGCGAAGGCCTTCATCAGCTCCAGGCTGGCGTACCGGGGGAACCGCGCCCTGCCCCGGTAGTCGAAGGTCTCGACGAGGTGGCCGAGCTGCGTGCGTGCGCGGGCATAGGTCTCCTGGAAGCCAGCGCCTGCACCGGCATGCTGGCGGGCGACCTGCGCGGCCAGCGGCAGATGGGCCCGCACCAGGCGCTCGCGGAGCGTCTCCGCCCTGCCGCGCAGCGCTTCGATCCGCCGCAGCACGCCGGAGGGCACGTAGCGGCGCGGGTTAAGCTCCTGCCGCAGTTCGTCCGCGCGGGACTTCGCGTAGTTGAGCGCCCGGAAGAGCGCGCGCTCCTCCGCCTGGCCGAGCGGCGTCAGTGGCCAGGGCTCACCGGCCTCGCCCGTGGGGCCTGAGGGGCCGCCCTGGGCGAGCCGTGACAGGAGGTCCTCCACGTCCTCGCCGAACAGCAAGCGGTCGGCGTCCGGCTCGGCGAACGCCTCTTCCCGGAAGTAGTCGAGGGGCTGGGCGAGCATCTCGGCGGCCCGCTGCT
>LJUE01000116.1 GCA_001303885.1 Planctomycetes bacterium SM23_32
CATGGTGACGGCCGCCTTCGCGTTCGCGCGCGCGGCGGGGGCCGACTACCCGACGGCGGTGGGCCTGGCGAACTTCGCCGCCGGGCTGGAGGTGGGCCTGCACGGCGTCACGCCCCTGCCCCGCCGGCAGATACTGGCAGCCATCCGCGCCGAGGCCGAGCCGGCGACGCGCAAGATCGTCGCGCGCGCCGAGGTGGAGGCCCTCGTGCAGGAGCTGCGGCAACAGGGCCGCCGGATCGCGTTCACCAACGGCTGCTTCGACCTGCTGCACCTGGGGCACGTGCAGATGCTCCAGTACGCGCGAGCCCAGGGCGACCTGCTCATTGTGGGGCTCAACACGGACGCCTCGGCGCGTAAGCTCAAGGGCCCCGGCCGCCCCATCAACTCCCAGGACGTGCGCAGCCGCGTGCTGGCCTCCATCGCCGACGTGGACTACGTGGTGCTCTTCGACGAGGAGAGCGTGCTGCCCCTCATCAAGCAGGTCCGCCCCGACGTGCTGGTCAAAGGCGGCGACTATGGGCGTGAGGGGGTGGTCGGCTGCGAGTTCGTCGAGTCCTGCGGCGGCGAGGTGAGGCTGGCGCCCCGCGTCGAGGGGCTCTCGACCACCGAACTGGTAAACCGGATTGCGGGCAGCAATGAAGCAGCGGATTGAGGCCATCCTGCGCGAGACGATCGGCCTGCACGAGGCCCTGATCGCAGAGGCGCCCCGCATCGGGCAAATGGCCCGGCGCATCGCCGAGGCGCTGGCCCGGGGCGGCACCCTCTACGTGATGGGCAACGGCGGCAGCGCCGCCGACGCACAGCACATGGCCGGCGAGCTGGTCGGGCGCTTCCTGCTGGAGGGCCGCGCTCCCCTGCCCTGCCTCGCGCTGAGCACGGACACCAGCGTGCTGACCGCCGTGGGCAACGACTTCGGCATGGACCAGGTCTTCGTCAGGCAGGTGCAGGCCTACGTGCGGGAGGGCGACGCCGTGCTGGGCATCTCGACCAGCGGCAACTCGCCGAACGTGGTGCTGGCCGTCGAAGAGGCGCACAGGCGCGGGGCCGTGACGCTCGGCCTCCTCGGTGGCGACGGCGGCGAACTGGCGAGCGCCTGCGACCTGGCCGTCGTCGTGCCGGCCCGGACCAGCCCGCGCATTCAGGAGGGCCACGCCACCGTCGTCCACATCCTGTGCGAGCTGGTCGAGGAGGCCCTCGTCGAGCCGTCCACCTGAGCCCGAAGATGGGAGCAGCGTCGTGCCGTTTGATCTCTCCGCAGCCGTGGTCCGGTTCCTGGCGCTGATGCCGGCGCTGACGGTGCACGAGTTCGCCCACGCCTACAGCGCCTACCGCTTCGGCGACCCGACGCCGAAGCTGGACGGCCGCATCTCCCTGAACCCGCTGGACCACCTGGACCCGATAGGGACGCTGATGATCCTGTTTGCGCCGATCGGCTGGGCCAAGCCCGTCCGGGTGAACCCCTACAACATGCGCGACCCGGCGCGCCACCTGATGATCTCGACGGCCTGCGGCCCGCTGGCCAACATCGCCCAGGGCATCGTCTTCGGCCTCGTGGTGCGCGTCGTGCTGGGAGTGGCGCCGGCCGGCATGCTGGCCGACTCCCACGTCAGCTACTTCCTGATGATGGTGGTGCTCATCCCGTTCGCGCTGGCCTTGTTCAACCTCATCCCCCTGGGCCCGCTGGACGGCCACGAGGTGCTCCGCTACTTCCTGCCCTACGACCTGAAGGTGAAGTACCACGCGTTCAACAGCCGCTACGGCATGTTCGCCCTGCTGGGGCTGATCCTGCTCGCCCCCTACGCGGGCTTCGACGTGATCGGTTACGTGATCCAGCCGGCGGTGTGGATGACGCGACAGCTGATCGGCTGAGCCGGCCGCGGGGGGCGGCGTTCTTGCGAGGACACAGGATGGATTCAGAGGCCGGCCACGGGCTTTCGCTCCAGCAGTTCCGCACGGAGCTGGACGTCTTCAGCGGGCCGCTCGACCTGCTGCTCCATCTGATCAAGCAGGAAGAGGTGGACATCTTCGAGGTGTCGGTCTCCCGCATAACGGAGCACTACCTGGGGGCCGTGCGCACCATGGAGTTCTTCGACGTCAACGTCGCGGCCGAGTTCCTGGTGGTGGCCGCCGCCCTGATGGAGATCAAGAGCCGCACCCTCCTGCCGCCCGGCGAGGACGAGAAGGAAGAGGAAGAGGACGACCCGGGCGCCGAGCTGGTGCGGCGCCTGCTGGAATACAAGGAGTACAAGGAAGCGGCCGGTCACCTGGCCGACCGCGCCGAGGCGCACAGCGGCAAGTTCCCCCGGGCGCGGCACCAGCTGCCCGGAGCCGAGCCGGACGACGAGCCAACCGAACTGCTCCTGGAGGACCTCGCCGTCTGGGACCTGATGGCGGCGTTCGCGGAGGTCCTGCAGGAGACGCAGCTGCGGCGCCCCGCCGAGATCGTCCACAGCGACGTGCCGGTAAGCGCCTACATCCACGAGGTGCTGGCGGCGCTGCGTGCCGCGCGCGGGCCGGTGGAGTTCCTGGAGTTCTTCCGCCAGGAGCGTTCCCGCGCGCGCATCATCGGCATCTTCCTGGCCCTGCTCGAGCTGGTGCGGCGCAAGCAGCTCGACGTGAGACACCGCGAGGGGGACGGCTGCCACTTCGAGCTGCTGCTGCGAGAGGCCGGTTGAGGGCGCCCACGCGGCGCATTTGCAGGCGTCGGGGCTTTCTGTTAGCATGCCGCGTTCCCATTATGGCGAACGAAGAAGACAACAGGCGAGCCGCCGCGCCTGAGGTGGACGAGAAGCTGCTCTCCCTGCTGGTCTGTCCGGCTTGTCGCCAGCCCGTGGAGCCGCGCGGCGGGCTGCTGCGATGCACCGGGTGCGGGCTCGGCTACCCCGTCGAGGACGGGGTCCCCGTGATGCTGGTCGAGCAAGCCGTGCCCCCTGAGACCGACCCGTCCGCGCCGAGCGAAGACGAACGCCCATAGCCGCACAGGGGCGCCGAGCCTTGAAAGCCATCATCTCCGACATCCACGGGAACCTGGAGGCCTTCCAGGCTGTCATGGAGGACATGCGGGTCCAGGGGGCCGACGAGCTGATCTGTCTGGGGGACTTCGTCGGCTACGGCCCCAATCCCAAGGAGTGCATTGACCTGGCGGTTGACTTCAGCATCGCCCTGTGCGGCAACCACGAGCACGCCCTGCTGACCCAGTTCGAGAGCTCCAACTTCAACATCCGCGCCCGCAGCTCCATTGACTGGACCCGCGAGCAGCTCAACCCCCTGGGCGAGGACCGCGAAGCCAACCTGCGACGCTGGGACTTCCTGGACAGCCTGGAGATGACCCACGAGGATGGCAACATCCTCTACGTGCACGGCACGCCCCGCGACCCGGTAGCCGAGTACCTCTACCCGCGCGACATCTACCGACCCCAGAAGTTGCGCGCCATCTTCGAGATGGTGCAGTGGCTCTGCTTCTGCGGCCACACCCACGTGCCCGGCATATGGACGCAGGACATGATCTATCTGACCCCGCAGGAGGTGAACTACCGCTACCACCTGGTCAACAAGAAGACGGTGGTCAACGTCGGCAGCGTGGGTCAGCCCCGGGACGGCGACCCGCGTGCGACCTACGTGCTCTTCGACGGCAGCCGCATCGTGTTCCGCAAACTGGATTACCGCGTCCAGACCACGGCGCGCAAGATCAGATCCATACCCCAGCTTGACCCTTACCTCGCCGAGCGGCTCCTTGAAGGCCGGTAGGGAACGAGGAGCCGGGGCCGGGCTCCTTTCGGCCGGTCCGGGCGCCCAGCCGCCGGCAAGGCCGCGCACAAACGCCTGACGCCTCATGGACAAGAAGACGTTCGCCCAGTTCCTGATCGCGAGCACCCTCATACTCCTGGTATGGTGGGCGGCGAGCTACGTCCTGTACGGCCCGCATGCGCGGGGCCGCCAGGCGCCGCCGGCCGCGCCCCCCGCTGCCGGTCAGGAAGGCCGGGCGCCCGCACTTGCGCCCGCGCCGGGGGCTCCGCCCGAGTCGCTCGACGAGACGGCTCCCACCGCCCTGCCCCCCGCGCCCACGCCTGAGCCCGAGCCGGAACCAGTCGAGGCCGTGCTGGACAACGGTGTGCTGAGCACGACCTGGACCAATCGAGGCGCCGCCCTCCGGCGGCTCCAACTGCTGGACGAACGCTACCGCGCCCCCTACAAGGAGGCCGGCAAACGCCCCGTCCTGACGCTGCTGCGCGACTTCCAGGAGGGCCTGCTCGGCGACACCATCGAGGCCGTCACGTTCTTCGACCAGGAGCCCGACGGGACCGTGCGCGAGCTCGGCGTCGCGGCCGCCGACGCCGTCTACCGGCTGGAGGAAAGGGAACCGGACCGGCTCGTGTTCCGGCGCACGCTGGCCGACCGGCACGGCCACGCCCTGGAGGTGGGCAAGACGGTCCGGCTGGAGGCCAACAGCCACCACTGCGACGTGACGTTGGAGTTCCGCAACGCGTCCGAGGAGCCCTTCGAGTTCTCGTGCGCGCTGAGGGGCCCGGCCGGCATAGAGCGCGAGTCGCTTCAGAGCACCTACCTCGGAGTGCGGGTGGCCAAGTTCGAAGGTGACGATGACTACGACATAGACAAGATCCACCCCCGGAACCTGGCCAAGAAGGGCCCCCAGACCGACAGCTCCACCAACATTGCCTGGGCCGCTCTGGTGAACCACTACTTCGCCGCCGTCATGCTGCCCGAGGACAGGAGCTGGGTGGACACGGTGGTGGCGCGGGTGGTAACCGACACAGACGTGCTGAACGCGCGCGGGCGCTGGCGGCCGGGCACCGTGCGCCGCGAGTCCGACCGTCAGACGCTGGCCCGCCAGAACGCCGCCGTCGTCATCAACACCGAACGCCGCCGCCTGGAGGCGGGCGAGAGCGTCACGTGGCGCTACCGCCTGGCGGCCGTGCCGAAGGAGGACGAAGTGCTCGCCTCCTACGGCGCCGGCCTGGAGGGCCTGGTCGAGTACGGCATGTGGCCCGCCCTGAGCCGGCTGACGGTGGCCGTTCTGAACGGCGTCTACGCCGTCATCCCGAACTACGGGATCGCCATCCTGCTGGTGACCGCCATCGTCCGCGTGATCCTGCACCCGCTGACCCTGAAGGGCCAGCTCGGCATGATCAAGATGCAGAAGCTCCAGCCCCAGCTCGCCGAGCTTCAGCGCAAGCACGCCGACGACAAGCAGAGGCTGAGCCAGGAGCAATGGAAACTGTGGCAGCGCTACGGCGTCTCGCCGCTGAGCGGGTGCTGGCCGATGCTGCTCCAGATGCCCATCCTGATCGCCCTGTTCGGCGCGCTGCGGGCAGCCATCGAGCTTCGGCACGCCGGCTTCCTGTGGATCGGGGACCTGAGCCGCCCGGACACCATCTTCCGCCTGCCCATCTACCTGCCGTTCCTGGGCAACGAGGTGAACCCCTTGCCCATCCTCATGAGCGTCGTCATGTTCGTGAACCAGCGCTTCATGTCCCAGACGCCCGCCACGGCCCAGGCCCGACAGCAGCAGGCCATGATGAAGTTCTTCCCCATCTTCCTGGCAGCCCTCTTCTACCACATGCCCAGCGGCCTGTGCCTGTACTTCACCGCCAGCACCGCCATCGGGGCGCTGGAGCGCTGGATCATCGAGAAACGAACGGCGGGCATCGAGCTGAAACCGGTAGGCGAGGGAGACAGGAAGAGGAGGGCAAAGCGCCGTCCCTCCCCCGGAGAGCCCGGCAAGAAGGGCTGGCTGGACAAGCTCCAGAAGCTCCAGGACAGGTTCCAGCAGGACCGACGCACGGCCCGCCGGCGCGGCAAAAAGGACGGCGGCAAGAAGTGAGCCGCCCCGGAGGCACTGCCGCTGCCTGAGCCGGCCCCGCCCCGCCGGCTCCCCCCCCGAGCAGAAGCCCCGCCGGCGGCCGGCAGGGCCGGTCAGTCACGTCGCGGCCGGCTACCCCGTGCCGAGCGAGCTCTGATCGCCCACGATCAGCGCCCACTCCTTCCAGAGGAACCATTCCTCGTTGCTGGTCAGGTACTCGATCGTGTTCTCCAGCATCTCGTAGTGCTGGTTCTCCTCGCGCGCGAGCCGCTCGAAAAGCTGTCGCACGGCCTCGTCGTCGGCCGTCTCCGCCTGTCCCGCGTAGAGGTCGTAGCTCTCCTTCTCCATGCCCATGGCCACGCGCACCGCGTCGCTCTCGTCGGAGGTGGCCTCCACGTAATCGCCCAGTCGCTCCGTGGCCTCGGTGAAGAGCGTGCGGATCTCATCGCGCGGCATCGGCATGCCAGCCACGTCCACGCCGATGCCCTCGGCCAGGTCGGTGATGATCCTCAGGTGGCGCCGTTCGTCGGCAGCGAAGGACTCGAACATACGCTTGCCCGAAAGCACGCCGCAGCCCTCGGCAGCCTGCGTGTAGAACTCAATCCCGTCCATCTCCAGCTTGCGCGCCTGATCCAGCGCCTGCTTCAGCTCCGGTTTCATGGGCAGCTCCCTCGGGTAGGATTGCCTCCCCAACGGCCACGGTCGAGCCTACACGACGCCCCCGGCCCTGTCAACGGAACCGACGGCGGCGCCCTCAACCTGCCCGGCGCACGGCGGGAGCAGGGCGCACGAAGCCCGGCTCCTCCCCCGGCGGGTAGGGATACATGGGCAGCGCCCGTCCGCTGCACCACGCCTCCTCGGCGATCCGTGCCCAGGCCGCGGCCCGCCGGTCCAGTCCGTCGGCCAGTTCGCCGATCAGCGTCTCCGCGCCCGGGTGCGTCGCACGGGCGCCATGCCGGCGCGCGTGCTCGCGGAACACCTCCGGCCGGTCAATCAGCATGCACGGACGCAGGAGGTTGCCGTCGTAGGGTATCCCTTCGCGGATGGCACGGAAGAAGGGATGCTTGAGCGCCTCGGTCAGCGTCGTCGCGCGCAGGTTGTCCACGGCGAAGTGGCAGAAGACGCACGGCTCGACGTCGCCGTTGTTGTTGACGTGCAGGTAGCGCCGCCCGCCCGCCATGCAGCCGTTCACCTCGGTGCCGTCATTCCAGAAGTCCGCCAGGAAGATGGGGTAGGCGTTCCGCAGTTCGTGGACGCGCACGCGCATCATCTCGCGTTGCTCGGGCCGCACCATCATGTCCAGGTCTGGATGGCGGCCGATGGGGATGTACTGGAAGTCCGAACAGCACGCCCCGCTCGCGCAGGCGCAGCATGGCGCTCAGCACCTCGGCGTGCACCCCGCGGCCCCGGCGGGCGTCGGTGAGCACCTCGTTGCCCTCGACGCTGAGCATGGGCATGGCGTTGCCGCAGGCAGCAAGCTCGCCCGCCACGGCGTCGTCTATGAGCGTGGCGTTGGTGTAGATCTGGAACTGAGAGTCCGGGTGGGCGCAGAAGATATCGCAAAGGTCGGGACGCAGGAACGGCTCCCCGCCGCTGAAGACGAAGAAGTGGACGCCCATCTCGCGCTCCGCCTCGTCGAGGGCCCGTTCCAGCAGGCCGCGGGGCAGGTCCTCGTTGCGCCCGTACATGGCCGCCCAGCAGCCCTCGCACCTCAGGTTGCAGCGCGCCGTCACGTCGAAGACGATGATGTCCGGCGGCCGGAATGCGTGGGCGCTCTCGAAGCGGCGCCGCGTCGCCCGGCCCAGGAACCACGCGTTGCCGTAGAGGTTGCGGATCAGGCACTCGGCGGCGCGCGGGTTCAGCTCCCGGCAGACGCGTCCCAGCCACGCGCCGAAGGGGTGCCCCTGCTCTACGAGCCGGCGGAATCGCCGCGCCTGGAGCCGGTCGAAGGGCGTGCTGGCCACCTTCTCCAGCAGCGACCAGATGCGCACGAGCGAGCGCGGCGAGGAGTCGGCCAGGATGCGGCGCACACCCCGGGCAAATGCGGCTTTCGCATAACGCGATGCCAGGTCGAGCACCATCTCGCGTCTTCCCCCGCCGGAGCGGCCGAACGGGCCGCGCCGCGCGCACGAAGATGGCCCTGCCTGCCGGCTGGTGCGGGCACGAGTTGCGTCCCGGTTGCGTCCCGCCGCTCCGCGGGAACGCCGGCCCCCATGACCCCGCATCCCCAACCGGTCGGCTCACTTGCAGTCTAACGGCGGCGCTGGATTTGTCAAGGGCAGTATCCGATCCCTTCCAGGCGTCGCGGGCCCGCCGGCGCGCCTCACCGCATCCTGGTCATCAGCAGCACCAGGAAGAACGGCCCCCCGAGCATGGCCGTGAGCACGCCGACGGGCAGCTCTGACGGCGCGAACGTGGAACGCGCCACCGTGTCGGCCACCGCCAGGAAAGCCCCGCCCCCGAAGAAGCACAGCGGCAGCAGCAGCCGGTGGTCCGGCCCGAAAAGGCCGCGCAGCACGTGCGGCACGATCAGTCCCACGAAGCCGATCGGCCCGGCCACCGACACGACCCCGGCCGTCAGCACCGAGCCCGCCAGGAAGGCCTCGCGCTGCGCGCGCGCCACGTCCACGCCCCTGCCGGCCGCCATCTCCTCGCCCAGGCTGAGCTGGTTCATGGCGTTGGCCTGCATCAGCAGCACGAGGAGCGCGGGCAGCAGCAGCGGCAACACGGCGGCCAGGCTGCGATAGCCGTGCACGTCCAGGCCGCCCATCAACCACCGGTCCACGGCGACCAGCTTGTGGGGGTCGGCGACGAAACGCACAAACATGATGAGCGCCGAACATATCAGGCCCAGCGTCACGCCCGCCAGCAGGAGCTTGAGCGGGGAGTAGACGCGCCGGCGGGCCAGCGCGTAGATGATGCCCACATTCAGCAGCGCCCCCAGCAGCGCGTAGAACTGCACCGGCGTGAACGGGCCGACGTTGAGCCCCGGCAGCGAGAGCGCGATGGCGGCTGCGGCCCCCAGCGCGCCGCCCGCCGAGACGCCGAGCGTGTGGGGCGTGGCCAGCGGATTGCGCAGCAGGGCCTGGAAGACCGCGCCCGTGAGCGCCAGTCCGCCCCCCACGACCAACGCGAGCAGCACGCGAGGGGTCCGTTCCATCAGCAGGATGTTGGCGTGCAGCGGATCGCTCGCGCGGCCCAGCATGCCGTTCACCACTTGCGCCGGCGTTACCCGCACCTGCCCAAACAGCAGGCACACGGCCCCGGCCGCCAGCCACACCGACAGCGCCGCGGCCACAGCCACGGCGAGCCGTCCCAGGCTCAGGTGCCCTTTAGCCCGCATCGTGCGCCGCCTCCCCCGGGACGATCACGAGCGGCGTGCCCGTGACGGGGTTGGGAAACACCCGCGCCTCCGCCCCGTAGACCTCGGACAGCAGCTGCGCCTCCAGCACGTCGGCCGGCCCTCCAGCCCGGGCGACCCGACCATCGGCGAGCAGGACCAGCCGGTCACAGAACTGGCCGGCCGCGTTCAGGTCGTGCGTCACCACCACGACGCCGATCTGCTTGCGGGACAGCCGCCAGAGCAGGTCGAGCACGTCGGAGCGATGGTGGATGTCGAGGGCGGCCGTCGGCTCGTCCAGCAGCATCGCCCTCGGCTCCTGGGCCAGAATGGCGGCGATGAGGACGCGCTGCTTCTCGCCGCCGGACAGCGTGGAGAAGTCGCGATCGGCCAGAGCGCTGCAGGCCGTCTCCTGCATCGCCCGGTCCACGATCTCGACGTCCCGCGCTCCCAGGAAGCCGAACGTCCCCAGGTGAGGGAACCGCCCCATGGCCACCACCTCGCACACGCGGAACCGGAACGAGGCCTCAGCCTGCTGTGGCAGGAAGGCCACCCGCCGGGCGAGCGCACGGCGCGACAGGGACCCCACCTCGGCCCCCCCCATCCTCACCCCCCCGCTGCTCGGCCGCAGCAAGCCGGCCATCAGGCGCAGCAGCGTGCTCTTGCCGGACCCGTTCGGCCCCACGATGCCCAGCACCTCACCGGCGCCCACGTCCAGTGAGACGCCGGCCAGGCCGAAAGCGCCCTCCCCGTAGCTGAAGCAGCAGTCGCGCGCGCTGAGCAGGGCCTCGCTCATCGGCCGCCCTCGCCGTGGAGCAGGTCCGCCAGCCGCTCAGCCAGCAACACAACGCGCGGCCCGGGGATCAGCGCATACGTCGCCGCCACGGCGTAGACGCGCCCCTGCCGGACGGCCGGCAGCGTGCGCAGACCGTCCCACAACTCCCTGACCTCGCGCTGAAGGGCCTCGGCGTCGCCGCCTTCGCCGTGCAGCTCCACCACGACCTCGGGGGCGCGCTCGATCAGCGTCTCCATGTTGACCACGCCATAGGCCGAAGGCAGGTCGGCAAAGACGTTGCGGCCGCCCGCCACCTCGATGGCGTCGTGCAGGAAGGTCCCGGCGCCCGCCGTCGCGATGCTTCTGAGTGCGTTCGGCTCCCGCCCCGTCACCAGGAGCACGCGCACAGGCGGCCTTGTGGCCGCTCGCTGGCGGACCGCATCCAGCCGCGCGCGGAGCTCGCCGCAGACGCGCTCGGCCTCCGCAGTCAGTCCCAGCACGCGGCCCACCCTTGCCGTCTCGCGGAAGATGGACTCCAGGTCGGTCAGGTCCAGCGACAGCAGCTCTATGCCGTTGTCGCGCGCGAACCTGGTCAGGTCGCCGGCCTCGCCCTGGGCGACGAGGAGGTCCGGCTCCAGGGACAGGATGGCCTCGTGGCTCGGGTTG
>LJUE01000117.1 GCA_001303885.1 Planctomycetes bacterium SM23_32
GACCACGTAGTACTGGATGCCGTCCCGCTCCTGGGCCTTGTAGTAATGGTGGAAGTGGCCGCCGAAGACCGCCCGCACCGGCCGCCGGCGCAGCATGGCGTGCACGGCGTCCCAGCCGGCGTCGGGGTATTCCCACAGCGGCTTGTGCATCAACACGAAGATGTGCACGGCCTGCGTCCGTGCCAGGTCGTCCGCGAGCCACTCGAGCTGCCCCTTCGTCAGGCGCGGCTCGGACTCGAGGGACTCCTCCGTGTCGAGACAGATGAAGTGCGCATGGCCGTAGTCCACCGAGTAATAGAGCGGTCCGAAGTGCCGCTTGTAGAGCTCCTCGCCGCGGCGGTCGTCGGGGTTGCCGGTTCCCGTGATCACGTCGTGGTTGCCGGGCAGGGGGTAGAAGGGGGCCTGCAGCGGTTCCAGCACGGCCTTCACCCGCTCGATGTCCCGCTCCCACTGCTCCATGTCCCGGATGTAGCCGGGCACCAGGTCGCCGATGTGGAAGACGAGGTCCGGATCGAGCAGGTTCAGTTCGGCCACGGCCTGCTGGAGCACGGCGAGGCCCTCGTCGTACCCCGTCGTGCGGTCGGCCAGAATGGCCACGGTGAAGCCCCGGGCGGGCTCCGGAACGCCGAGCTGCACCCCGGAGTCGGTGCCGGCGTTCACCTGGGCGCCAGCGGGGGCGGACAGCAAGGCGGCCAGGGCAAAGGCCGCCAGCAGTCCCCTGAGCATTGCTCTGGCCATCGGTAGACCTCCGTTCGCTGCACCGCGCGGCCCGACATGGGCCATTCTAACACGCCGGCTCCAGGGCTGCTACTTGTGACGAGGCACGTGCTCCCCGCGCCGCCAGGACGCCTCGGCGGCCCGGCCGTGCGGAGGGTCCCGCATTCGAGGACCCCCTTTGGCCGCCTACATGGCCGTCTGGGCGATGACGGGGCCGAAGACCAGGGAGACGACGGCCATCAGCTTGATGAGGATGTTCATGGAAGGGCCGGAGGTGTCCTTGAAGGGGTCGCCGACAGTGTCGCCGACGACGGCAGCCTTGTGGGCGTCGGAGCCTTTGCCGCCGAGGTTGCCTTCCTCGATCCACTTCTTGGCGTTGTCCCAGGCGCCGCCGCCATTGGCCATCGAGATGCCCAGCAGCACGCCGGTCGCCGTGGCCCCGGCCAGGAACCCGCCGAGCGCTTCCGGGCCGATCATGAAGCCGATGACCAGCGGCACGGCCACGGCCGAGACGCCGGGCAGTATCATCTCCCGCAGGGCGCTCCTGGTGACGATGTCAATGCAGCGGTCGGTGTCCGGCTCCGCCTCGCCTTCGAGCAGGCCGGTGATCTCGCGGAACTGGCGGCGTATCTCCTCGACCATCTGGCTGCCGGCGCGGCCGACCGCCTCCATGGTGAGGGCGGCGACCAGGAACGGCATCATCGCCCCCAGCAGCAGCCCGATCACGACCTTGGCCTCCGTCAGGTTCAGGGCGAAGCCGGGGATATAGAGCGCGACCGTCCTGCGGTAGGCGCTGAAGAGGGCCAGCGCCGTGAGGGCCGCCGAGCCGATGGCGAACCCCTTGCCGATGGCGGCGGTCGTGTTGCCCAGCGCGTCGAGCCGGTCGGTGATCTTGCGGATCCCCGGTCCGGCGCCGCTCATCTCGGCCATGCCGCCGGCGTTGTCGGCGATCGGGCCATAGGAATCGGTGGACATGACGATGCCGATGGTGGACAGCATGCCGACGGCGGCGATGGCGATGTTGTAGAGGCCGGCCCCCTGCTTGCTGCCGAAGTGATAGGCGACGGCTATGGCCCCGACCAGGAAGATGAGTGGGAAAAGGGCGCTCTTGAAGCCCACGGCGAGGCCGGTGATGATCGTCGGCGCGGCGCCGGTCTCTGCCGCCTCGGCGATGCGCCTGATAGGCGGGCCGCTGGTGTAGTACTCGCTGGCCACCCCGATCAGCACTAAACGCTGCGTCAGGAAGAAGGCGCCGACCAGGAACAATATGGCACTTATCCACGTGGCGTTGCGCAGCGCCGACTGCGGGTTCATCCGCTTCAGCGCGCCCATGGCGAAGATGCCGATCAGCGAGGCGACCAGCCCGCCCGCGATCAACAGGATGGGCAGGCACATGTAGGTGAAGGTGCCGGACGCCATGGTGGAGCCGATGGCCATGGCGGCCACGACCGACCCCACGTAGGACTCGAACAGGTCGGCGCCCATGCCGGCCGTGTCGCCCACGTTGTCGCCCACGTTGTCGGCGATGACGCCGGGATTGCGGGGGTCGTCCTCGGGGATGCCGGCCTCGATCTTGCCGACCAGGTCGGCCCCGATGTCGGCGCTCTTGGTGTAGATGCCGCCGCCGACCCGCGCGAACAGGGCAATGCTAGAGGCGCCCATGGCAAAGCCGTTGATGATGAGCGGCGCCCTGGTCGGGTCGTGCTTGAGCGCCAGCCAGAAGAATCCGATGCCTATGACGCCGAGGGCCGCCACGCTGATGCCCATCACCGAGCCGCCCTGGAAGGCCACGGCCAGCGCCTTCGGCGAGCCGCCTTCGATGGCGGCCTGGCAGGCCCGCGTGCCGGCGCGCGTTGCCGCCTTCATGCCCAGCCAGCCCGCCGTCATCGAGGCCAGCGCGCCGCACAGGTAGGCGAACGCCGTCCCCGCCCCGAGCCCCGGCGCGAACCACAGCACCACGAACACGACGAGCATGAACACCGCGACGATGCTGTACTCGCGCCTCAGGAACACCATGGCCCCGCTGTAGACCTTCTGCGAGATCCCCTGCATCGTCTCGTTGCCGGCTGGCTGCCTCAGCAGCAGGAAGTAGGTGACCACCGCAATGCCGAGTCCCACCACCCCGAGCCAGGGCGTGAACTGCAGAGCTGTGTCCAGCATGACCTGCTCCTTCCGGTTCCCTTGTTCGCCGTCTCGCGCACAGGAGGGACTACGCCGGGCGCCTGTTCCCGTCTGCCCTCGGCGCGCGGGCAGCGGGTCCGCCGCGTGATCGCGCTTATGGGCTCGGCCGGATGGCGGGCGCCCCACGAACCGTCTTAGGCGCGCCATCGTAATGCGCCCTGCGAGTGGCTGTCAAACGACGCGACCCCGCCGCCGTTCTGCTCGAACGTGAGGCGATCAGGTGCCCGCCACGCTCTCATCGAGCAGGTAGAGGAGCATCTCGGCGGCATGCCAGGAGTGGGGCGCGCAGAGGCGCCGGTCGGCGTACTCGGGGCAGATGCGCGCCATCTTCGCGTAGTCGGCCTCGCTCGCCTCCGCTTCGTAGGTGAGGGGATACTGCTGCTCGGGGTCCGGCAGCGCGACGGGCCAGCCGTGGAAGTGGTCCTCCGCCCAGCCCAGGTAGGGGTAGAGGTCCCTGGCGCGCTCGTCGAACGGATCGCCCGGCACGTGCTCGTCCTTGAAGTCCATCCAGAACAGCGCCGAGTAGCTGTCGAAGACCTTCGGCACCACGTAAGGGTCGTCGAGCCCCAGGCTCCGCAGGCCGTGCTTGAGCCACTTCGTCTGATAGACGGGATGCTCGGCGAAGTCGGTGAGCCCGCAGACGTGGTCGCCCGCGCGGAACCGCTCGGCTTCCCTGAGTACGACGTCCACCACAGGATGGGCTGGATCGCCCACCAGCGAGACCATGTAGAGGGCCTGCCCGAGGTTGTCGGGCTCGGCGTGCCCCGCGTTGTTGCGGTCGAAGGGCTTGTGCAGGCCCCTTATCCAGTCCTCGACCAGGCCCAGGTTGCCCGTCTTCTCCAGGCACATACACGCCATGGCCGCGTCGCGATACCACGGCCTGGGATAGACGAGCAGGTTCGGCACCGGCCCGGCGTGGATCAGGTTGATGAGCAGGTCGTGGTGCAGCACGCGCAGCAGAGGCGCCTGGCGCTGGTCCTCGAAGCGCGGCAACCGGACGGGGCTGCGCGTGAGGCACACGCGGTCGGTCGCCTCTTCACACCAGACCCCCTGCTCGTCCTCGCTTATGCGGACACCCTCGCCCTCGGTTGTCCGCAGCGACACGCAGTATTCGGGCGGCCGGACGTGCTCTTCGGCGACCTCCCATTCGTTCAGCACCTCGCCGGTGAACGCGTCGCGGAGCCGGCCGTCGGCGTAGAGGAGCTTCCGCCTGTTGCCCATGCCGAACAGGTAGAAGCGACATCCGGGCAGGTCCATGGCCGAGCGCCTCTTGTGTTCCTGCGGGATGCGGGGGGCTCAGGAGGTCAGCTTGCGGTGGATCCACTTCAGCTTGGCGGTGATGGGCAGGCCGTAGGGGCAGCGCGCCTCCGCGTCGGAGCAGTCCACGTCCGGCGGCACCTGCCGCTCAAGCGCCGCGTAGGCAGCGCGGGCGTAGTCGCGGTTGCTGAACCAGTTGTTCAGCCCTCGCCGCAGGTCCATGTCGGGCAGGTCCATCACCGGCCCCGGCATCATCTGGCGGTCGTAGTAGCCTTCCAGCCGGTGGATCTCCGGTATGTCAAGCCCGGCAGCGTTCGGCATGCAGCTGCGGCAGCGCCGGCAGACGTAGTTGGCCAGCTCGGGCGCGTCCAGGTAGAGCAGCTTCTTCTCGCCCTCGTCCATGGGCTCGTGGTCCTTGGCCAGCGCGAGGTTCGAGGCGAGCTGGTACGGGGTGTTGTTGCCCGTGGCGGCCGACGTCACTTCCGGCATGCTCCAAACCCAGCGGAACGCCTTCGCCGCCGACTCCGGCCGGTAGAGCAGCCCGTCAGCGAGCGGCTTCATGCAGATGACGCCTGTGCCCCGCTCGACGCACGCCGGGATGATCTCGTCGAAGACGATGGGGAAGTTGAAGTAGTCCAGGTAGTTGATCCACTCCATGACGGCGTCGAAGCGGTACTGCCGGACGGCGCGCAGCAGCACTTCGGGCAGATGGCTGGTGATGGAAATGAAGCGCACCTTGCCGGCATCCCGGGCATCCTCGGCTGCCCGCAGCGCGCCGCTGTCGGACAGGACCGTGTCCAGTTCCTCGTGCGTGCTGACGCCGTGCATGAACAGGTTGTCCACGTGGTCCGTTTTCAGGTGGCGGAGGCTGCGCTCGATGCTCTCGGCGGCTTCCTTGCGCGTGCGGGAGTAGACCTTGGTGCTGAGGAAGCACTCGTCACGGCGCGTCTCCATAACCCGGCCGATCTTACGCTCGGAGTCGCCGTCGCCGTAAGCGATGGCCGTCTCGATGAAGTTGCCGCCGGCGTCCAGGTAGAAGTTCAGCAGGCGCTCGGCCTCGTCCTCGGGCACTTCGAGCAGGTGAAAGCCGCCAAAACCGAGGATCGTCAGCTCTTCACCCGTCTCGCCCAGCGGTCGGCGTGGCAAGTTGCCCTCGAGCGCCCTGCGGCGCAAGTCCTCGGTGACGGGCGGCTCATCGTAATCGGACGGCATCATGGCCAGGGCCTCCGCAGCCAGCCCGGCGGCGCCCAAGGCCGCCGAGACCTTCAGGAAACGCCTCCGTGCCATACGACGACACTGCCGAAACATACGCAGTACCTCCTGGCCCGGAGGCTCAGGTGGGAGAACCCCCTTGCAGTCAGTATAGGGCCGTCCCAGCGGGACCGTCAAAGGGCGGCCTCTCGCCCGCAGCAAAGCGGGGGAGAGCAGCAGAGCCCACGGCTCGGTGTCAAGGCGGAAATCCGGCCCATGCCCGCAGCACGCGCCCCGGCGTCCCCGTTGAGACGCGGTTGGCCCGGGAGTAAACTGGTCCCGGCGGAAGGGGAGGGCGCGCGGTGACTGACGGGGCGGCCAGTCCGGTTCCTCACCGCAAGGTGCCCTTCACGGCGGCCGTCCTCATCCCGCCCGAAGGGCTCTGGGGACCCATCCAGCGCATACGGCGGGCGCATGATCCTCGCGTTGACCGATGGATGCCGCATGTGACGCTCCTCTATCCTTTCGTGCCGGCCGCGGCGCTGGCGCAGGCAGCCGCAGAGCTGAGCGGGCCGTGCGCGGCCGCGCTGCCGTTCCACGTGCGGCTCGCCGAGTTCGCCTGGTTTGCGCATGGGAGCGCGTGGGCCACGATGTGGCTGCACCCCGACCCTCCCGGCCCGCTCGTGCGGCTGCAGTCTCGGCTCTGGGAATGCTTCCCGTGGTGTGACGATGCGGGCCGGTTCGCGAACGGGTTCACTCCGCACCTCTCGGTCGGGCGCTGGTCTGTCCGAGAAGTCAGTGGCGCGGCTGCGCAGTTGCAGCGTTCGTGGGAGCCGCTCGACTGGCCCGTGGATCGCGTCTGTCTGATCGCACGGCCGCCGACAGGGGAGGGGGCCTTCACGGTTCAGCATGAGCTGGCACTGGGGAGGCGCTCGTAGGGCGTCGTACTGTTACCAGGCATGTACCTCCGGCGCGGCCATGAGCCCGCACGGGAAGAAGCGGTAGGCGCGGCCGTCGGGCGCGTGCTCGGGGTGCCTCTCCCAGGTCCATATGCCGGGGAGGCCGTCGTCAAACGGCGGCCCGAGCAGGTTCTTCATGTTGCCCGTTACGTCCACCGCCAGCTCGTGGGGACCGGCTTCCAGATCCGCCTCAAGCTTCAGCTCGTGGGGGGGATAGGCGATGACGCCGGCCTCGGCGCCGTCCACGAGCACGCGCGCCGCTGAGCCCTGCCACGAGGGCAGGCGAACCGACAGGCCCGCCGCACGGCACTCCAGCGTGAACCGGCCTCTGTAGCGGACGCCCCACGGGTAGAAGAACATGCCCTGGGCCAGCCAGCTCCCCAGCGAGAGCGGCTCGGGCTCCACGATGTCGAATCCCAGCGAGGCGAGCTGCAATCCGAACTCGCCCAGCACGTATACAGGCGCCACCTCACAAAGCGGATGGAAGGGTTGCGCCGTCGCCTCCAGGACGTTCTGGCCCGGGACCACCCCATCGCCCACGGACAGCTTCCGCACGTCCTCGTCAAGCCACCGCGCCGCGTCGCCGAAGTCGAGGGCGGCTCCGTTCAGCCGGACCTCGTAGAGCCAGGGCCGCTCCATGGCAAGCTGGAGGGAGGGAGCGACGGCGTCGAAGGCCGCCGGCCCCACAGAGAACCTGTAGGCGAGCTCCAGGCGCGTCTCCGCAGGAAACGTGCGGTCAATCAGCGTGCGCTTGAACTGCGTGCCGTGCCACGGGTCGCGTGCGAAGCCCATGGCCTGCCACGCGAGCGCGTTCGCCGAGGTCGTGTTGACGCTGCGGGCCGCCCTCCGCCGCGAGCCCTGCTCATCGAGCGCGATGCCCTCCACCGTCACGGCGCAGTAGTCCAGCACGAGCACGTTCGGTTCGAGCCGCTCGACCGACAGGTGGCTGAGCCCCACCGGCACGGGCCTGCGCACCGGTTCGGCGGGAACGGCGTGTGGCTGGCGATCACTTACGAACAGCGCGTGTCCCGAAGGCCGCAGGTGCAGGTCGAACGCCTGACACTCCCCGACGCTCTCGGTCGGCACGAACTGGCTGCCTCCGGTCATCGTGTCCAGGGCCAGCAGGCCGGCCCCGGCGAGCAGCACGCGGGTGGTCACCTCCTCCTGCCAGGGGTTGACGAAGAGGTGCACGGCGCGGCCGTCGCCCAGCTCACGGCGATAGTGCGTGAGGCCGGGCGGCAGCGGGGCGCCGTCCTGCGTGGTGACCCGCGGCGGGACGAGGGCACGGATGCGTTCGATCAGGTTCTCGTGTGAGTCGCAGGCTACCCAGTTCTCCGGGTGAGCGCGGGCGAGCGCGGTGGGCTCCTCGCTTGTGCGGCCGCGCACGTGCGCCGGCGGCGGCCCCAGCGCCAGGAGCGTCCCGCCCGCCTCGAGGAACTCGCCGACCAGCGCCAGCGTCGAGTCGAGCCACGTCTGCATGTTCTGCGGCAGCACCACCACTTCGTACCGTGCCTGCCCGACGCACAGGACGCCGTCCTGAACGCGCCCGAGCTCGGCCATGACAATCTCGTCGCCCAGGTCAAAGTCCACGTGCGCGTCGGCCAGTGCCTGCACGATGGCGCACTGCGACCGCTTCAGCTCCTCCAGGCGCCCGGACGCCTCTTCGGAACCCATGCCCAGCCGGAAGGACTTCGGCACGCACTGCATCCACCCCGTCAGCGTCGGCTGAAGCAGCAGCACGCGGTTATGCTCCCGGCCCTGCGTCACGGCCACGGTAAGGCGGGCATCGTGCCGGGCCTGGACGCCGTAGCAAGACCACCAGGACGCGTGGTCGCTGATGGTCTGCGGCCAGTCGTACTTGCGCGCGCCTGCAAGTGTCTGATGGCTCAGATGCGGATTGATGACGTTGATGCCGTTGGCCAGCAGCCAGTCCGACAGCGGCTTGAACTGCGGCAGCGCCATCTCGTAGCCGCCACCGCCGTAGGCCTCGCAGAAGACGCGCCTGGCGCCCGTCTGGTTGGCCACGCTCGCCGCCTCCTTCATCGTCAGCAGGTAGAGCGCGTTGCCGGCCCGGTCGGACGGGTCGAACTGGAACCCCAGCAGATCTATGCCCGGCACCTGCATCCAGCGATAGGCGGCCATGGAGTCCGGCACCGAGGCCGGGTCGGGCCAGTCGTGCTCCCAGTAGTGCCCCGTGAAGCTGAGGCCGTGCGCCCCGCACCAGTCGTGGATGGCTTTCACGAAGTTCGACGTCCAGAGGCGGTTGACCGTGCTGAAGTAATCGAAGCGGACACACGGGCTCTCCTCGCACTCAAACGCGAACGCGTACACCCTGTCCAACAGGTCATAGCGGTGCTCCCGTTCGAACTCCTCCAGCAGGTAGGGCGACAGGGCCAGGCCGTCGCGGCATCCCACGCCCGGCTCGTCGGTGAAGGCGTATTTGATCTCGCGGCCGAAGTGGTCGGCGAACCGGGCGGCGTACTCCTCGTGGGTGACCCGCAAGAAGGTGGCCGTGGCTTCCGGAAGCGTCAGGTCAACGCGCCAGGGCCGCCGCCCGCCCACGTCGCAGAGCGCAAGCGTCAGCACAGGCCCCCGCGACGCGGCCTCGTCCAGGTCGCCGTCCGCCGGCAGGCGTCGCGGCGGGCCGTCGCCGCCGCACGCGAAGGCTGCCGTCAGTTCGCCTTCGACCTCCACCGGCGGCTCACGGTGCAGCGCGGCCCTCA
>LJUE01000118.1 GCA_001303885.1 Planctomycetes bacterium SM23_32
CACGCGGCGGCTCTGGTCGGGCTGGCGGCGGCGCTCTGCCTGGTGGCCGTCAGCCGCATCCCGCCTGCCTTCGTGATGCTGCACCTGCGATGGGTGCTGCTGATGTGCCTGTTCCTGCTGATCGTGCTGCCGCTGACGGCCGGCGGGGGGCCGGCAAGCCCACCGTGGCGCCTCGGCCCGCTGAGGGCCAGCCCGGCGGGTCTCGCGAAGGCCACCCTCATCTCCGTGCGGGCGGTGGCCGCCGTGCTCCTGATCTTCGTGACCGTGGGCACGGCGCGCTTCCACGTCACGCTCAAGGCCCTGCGCCGCCTCCGCGTCCCGGCGGTGGCCGTTCAGATACTCGCCTTCTCCTACCGCTACATCTTCGTGCTGTTCGATGAGCTCCAAAGGATGCTGTCGGCGGCCAGGGCGCGCGGACACGGGCGCGCCCGGGGTCTGCGCAGGCTCAGCAACATGGGCAACATGCTGGGCATGCTCTTCGTGCGCAGCCTGAACCGGACCGCCCGCGTGCATCACGCCATGCTGGCGCGCGGCTACAGGGGCGATGTGAAGGCCCTGGACGACTTCCGCCTCGGCCCGGCCGACGTGCTGAAGGGCCTCTGCGCGGTGGCCGTGGCGGCGGCGCTCTTCGCCTGGGGGGTGCGCGCATGAGTGAGGTGATCGCCATCGAAGGCCTGAGCTTCGCTTATCCGGACGGCACGGAGGCCCTGAGGAGCGTAAGCCTGTCCGTTGCGCCGGGCGAACGGGTGGCCCTGGTCGGCCCGAACGGGGCCGGCAAGTCCACGCTGCTTCTGCACCTGAACGGCCTGCTGCACGGCGCCGGGCGAGTGACGGTCTGCGGCATCCCCGTGGACGACGGCCGGCTGGAAGAGGTGCGCCTGAAGGTGGGGCTCGTCTTCCAGGACCCGGACGACCAGCTCTTCATGCCCACCGTCTTCGACGACGTAGCCTTCGGCCCGCTCAACATGGACCTCGACCGTCCCGACGTAGAGCGTCGGGTCGCAGAGGCCCTTAACAAAGTGGACATGAGTTACGCGGCCGAGCGGCCCTCGCATCATCTGAGCTTCGGCGAGCGCAAGCGCGTGTGCGTGGCCACCGTGTTGGCCATGTCGCCCGAGGTGCTCGCCCTCGACGAGCCGACCACCAACCTCGACCCCCGCCACCGCCGCCAGCTCATCGAGCTGCTCGCAGGCTTCAAGCTGACCATGGTCGTGGCGACCCACGACCTGGACGCCGTGCTGGACCTCTGCGACCGCGTGGTGCTGCTGGACGGCGGGCGGGTAGCGGCCGACGGCCCCGCCGAGCGGGTGTTGACCGACCGGGAGCTGCTCAGCGCCCACGGCCTGGAGCTGCCCCTGTCCAGGCAACGCTGAGGGCCGCCCCTCTGCCGCTACACGCCCGGCTCGACGGCCAGGATCTCCCAGCGCCGTTCGTCGGTGCCCATGCGAAAGGTCGCGGTCTGCCCCACTCCCTTCCCCATGAACGCCCGCCCGAGGGGAGCGTTGTAGGCATAGATCCCTCGCTCGACGTCGGCGTCCCACGGCCCGAGGAAGGTGAACGACTCCTCCTGGCCGGAGTCCAGGTTGCGGGCGCGCACCCGGCTGCCCACCGTGACGTGGTCGGCCGCCGCCAGCTCGGGCGTGATGAGCCTGGCTTCGGCGATCTCCTCCTGTATGCGCGCGGCCCGTTCGGCCAGCCGGGCGCGCTCCTGCACGGCGGACTGGTACTCCGCATTGTCGCTTACGTCGCCGAAGCCGGCCGCCTGCCCGATCTCGCGGATCACCTGCGGCAGGCGCACGTGCGCGATCTGCTCCAGGTCGGCCTTCCTCTTCGCGACGCCCGCCGGCGTGGTGTAGACCACGTTCTCTTCATAGGGGGGCACGGCCTTCTCGAACAGCGCGGGGCGGACCTGCCGCAGGGCCTTTGCCAGGTCGGCCTGCATGGCGTCGGTCAGCGCGGGATTGCGCTCACTGAGGGCCTTGACCGCCACGAGCTGCTCGGGGCGCGCCGCCGCCAACACGTCGCCGAGCGCAGCGCCCCCGCGCAGGAAAAGCGCGGAGCGAAGCTCGGCGATCCGCTCCTTCCTCTGGGCCTCGGTGAGGTCGGCGTCGCGGACCAGCCCGGTGAGCTTCGTCAGCACCTGGATGAGGACGGCTGCGGCGTCCACCTCGTCCGCCCGCCCGGCTGCAGAGTCGCGCCACAGCCAGGCCAGGGCGCCGGCATGGCTTTCCGGCCGGGCCAGGAGCTCGCGCCGCCCCTGCGCCACGGCATCTTCCGCCCCCTCGGCCGACAGGGCGCGGGCAGCCGCTTCGCAGCCCTCGCGGGACATGAGCGGCATCGCGGCGACAAGGGCGTCCTGCCAGCCGGGCGGGGCAAGGCGCCGGACGAACTCCAGCGTGCAGGCCAGCACTTGGGGGTCGGCGACGGCGGCGACAAACTCCTCGGGCTCCCGCAGCGCCTCGATCGCGGCGTCAGGACCGACGCACGGAGCCGACTCCCCGCCTCCGAAGCTCCGGGCTGCCGCCTCTGCCACCGCTGCCGCAGCGAGGGCCAGCGGGCCGGCGTCCGCCTGCCTGCTCCGCGCGAGAGCGGCCAGCTCGCGCGCCACGTGCCCTACCACCTCGGGCTCGACGCGGCCGGGCTCCGCGGCCTCCCGCACGACGTGCAGGGCCGTGGCGAGCCGCCCCAGGAGGTCCTCGGCCGAATCGAACCTGCGTTTGAGCCGTTCCCCGTGAGTGAGGGGCTTCGCGCGCAGGAACAGCGAGGGCGAGCCCCCAGCCGTCATGCCGATGTCCGCCGAGCGCCGCAGCATGTCCCTCGCCCGTGACCACCACTTCGACCACGACCCGACGATGGGCTCCAGGTAGAGGCGCAGACGGCGGAGCGCCATCCGCCGGTCGAGCGTCGTCAGGGCCAGCCGGACCAGCTCCTGTGGATCGCTCTCTGCCAGGGCCACCAATCGGTCCCGCTCGAAGGCGCTGAGCGCGCGGAAATCATCGTCTTCGGCCGGCTCGAGCCGGCCGAGCATCTTCGGCCCGTAGCACTTCTCGCCGTCTGCGAATTCGACGACGGCTCCACCCCGTTCCGCGTCCACCCCCCTGACGCGCCCCACCACGCCGCGCTGGCGGTCCAGCACGTAGCAGCCGGGCCGCAGCGCCATGAGCGTCTCAAGCGCCACCAAAGCCGTGTCGAGCGGCAGGTCCTCGGAGCCGAGCGTCAGCCGCAGCAAGTCGCCCACGTCATCCGAGTGGCCGTGGAGCTCGCCGTAGAGGTCCGCCAGCAGACCCCGCAGCACATCGCTGCCCGGCAGCAGCTCCCCACCCCGGCGGGCGGCCGCCAGCGCCCGCTCGGGCCGGCCCTGCTCCCGCAGGGCGTCCACAAGGTACCACAGGAGGGTCTCGGCCAGCTCGCGCTGCCCGCGGTCAACCAGGATCTGCGGGACGGCGAGCAGCAGTTCCAGGTCGGCCTCCGCCTCGCCGGCCGCCAGCACCCATCCCGCCTCGACCTCGTCGAACTTCCCCTTCTTGGCCAGTTTCAGCAACTCGTCTACGTGCATGGCAGCGCGGACCGTTGGCATGGGGCGCCCCCCCGAGGGCGGAGGCGCAGACCGCAGGCGATGCCCGTAATATACCGGTGCCCCGCCCGGCTGACAACGCACGGCGGCGGCGCCGCGCCACATTTCACTTGATTTTGCGGCGGCGCAACAGCCAGAATCCTCCGGCTGAAGAACCGATGAACACGAAGATCTCCAAGAACATCGTCAGGCGCTGGGCGGGCAATCCGGTCATATCGATCCGGGACCTGCCGTTCCACGCCAACGACGTCCACAACGCAGGGGCTGCCCGGCACGAGGGGCGCTACGTGCTGCTGGTGACGATAGAGAACCTGCGCGGGGACTGCAGCATCTTCCGGGCCTGGAGCGACGACGGGCGGCGGTTCGAGATGGACCCGGAGCCGTTCCTGGCCCCTTCCTTGGACGGGCCGTTCGCCGAGTACGAGGGGCGGGGTGTGCGCGACGCACGGATCACGCCCTTCGACGACACCTACTACATCACCTATCTGGCCGAGTCCGAGCACGGCTTCCGGCTGGGACTGGCCGAGACGAGGGGCTTCGAGGAGGTCGTGCGCGTGGGCCTCATCTCCGAGCCGGACACGAAGAACGGCATGCTTTTCCCGCGCCGGATCGGCGGCAGGTTCGTGCGGCTGGAGCGCCCGCGCGAGGGCGGCAACATCTGGATAAGCTATTCGGACGACCTGGTCCATTGGGGGGGGTGGAATGTGGTGATGACGCCGCGCAACGGCTTCTGGGACTACGACCGCATCGGGGCGTCGGTGCCGCCCATCGAGACCGAGTGCGGCTGGTTGCTGTTCTACTACGGGGTGAGGAACCTGCCGGGCGGACCGCTGTTCCGGCTCGGGGTGGCCTTCCTCGACCTGGACGACCCCTCCCAGGTGGTGGCCCGCTCGAACGTGCCCGTGCTGGCGCCCCATGAGCGTTACGAGCGCGTGGGCGACGTGCCGAACCTGGTGTTCTCGTGCGGCGCCGTCCTCTCGGAGGACCGTTCAGAGGTGGAGATCTACTACGGCGCGGCCGATAGCTGCATCTGCCTGGGCACCGTGCCCGTCGAGGAACTGGAGAGGACCTGCGCGGCCGCCCGGGCCGCCGGGGACGACTGAGATGCCTGCGATTCCTGACACCGACCTGCTCGAACGCTACGAGCAGAACCCCGTCATCACCGCGGCCGACATCCCCTTCACGTGCAACACCGTCTTCAACGGCTCGCCCGTCAAGCTGGGCAGCGAGTACCTGATGCTGCTGCGCGTGGAGGGGCAGCACGGCTACTCGCTGTTCGCGCTGGCGCGTAGCCAGGACGGCTACCGGTTCGAGGTGGAAGATCGCCCCGTCATGGCGCCGGTCACCGAAGGCCCGATGGCCAGGTACGAGGTGGCCGGCATCGAGGACCCGCGCATCACCGTCCTGGAGGGGCGCATCTACGTCGTCTACACGGCCTTCAGCGGCTACGGTCCCGTCATGTCGCTCGCCACCACGGAGGACTTCCACACCTTCGAGCGTCTCGGCGTCATCTCAGAGCCGGGCAACAAGGACGGGCTGCTCTTCCCCCGCAAGGTGGGCGGACGCTACGCAAGGCTGGACCGCCCCATCGGCAACGACGTGGGCAGCGTCTGGGTCTCCTTCTCCGACGACCTGACCTATTGGGGCGACTCGCGGGTCGTGATCACCCCTCGGCAGGGCCATTGGGACTCGTACCGCGTCGGCGGCTCGGCCGTGCCCATCGAGACCGAGGACGGCTGGCTGGAGATCTACCACGGCGTGAAGATGACCAGCGGCGGGCCCATCTACCGGGCCGGGGCCGTGCTGCTGGACCTGGACGACCCCTCGGTGGTCATCAGCCGCAGCGACGTGCCGATACTTGCCCCCCGCACCGATTATGAGCGCGTCGGCGACGTCGGCAACGTGGTGTTCGCCTCCGGCGCCGTGGTGGAGCCGGACGGCATGGTGAAGGTCTACTACGGCGCGGCGGACACGGCGATATGCGTGGCCACGGCGCCGCTGGCGGAGATCATCGCCGTGGCGCGCGCAGGCAGGAGATAGGCCGGCGGCCTGCCGTGCTTCAGGCCAGTGCGTCCACGATGCGCCCGCCGTCGGGCAGGTCGCTTTCCCGGAAGCCGAACTCCATCAGGAAGCGCCGGGCCACTCCCTCGTTGATGCCCCAGCCCATCATGTCCTTGCGGAACCGCATGGCGCCAAGGTAGTCCACGACCGGCCCGAAAGTGCCCATCAGCAGGGCATTCGGCTGGGCCTGGGTCAGCCCGCTGGGCCCGTCGTTGCTGGCCCAGAGCGCGTCAACGATGCAAAGCTGCTGGCGGGGGAACAGCACCTTGCCGGTGCGGGGGTCCATGCGACCGAGTATCTCCGGCGTCTTGTTGATGGCTATCACGTAGTCGGCCCCGCCGCCCTCCCCATGGCCGGGTCCCGGCTCGAACGTGCCGAAGTGGTTCTTCAGCGTCATCGTGAACCGGCCGAATTCGCCGCCGTGCCCCTTGCAGAGGGCGACGTTGACGAGTATGTCCACCTCGTCCCGCACCAGGGGACCGAGGCACTTGCTCTGGCGCGTCCCGTTCCGGAAGGGGGCGGGCAGGTTGGTGCTGACGCTCGAGCCGCCCCACTGGTCGGCCACGTGCACGCCGGCCGGCAGGCCGCTGAAGGGCGTGCTGCGCGACATGCCTCCCCCGTGGCAGCAGTCGTAGATGTGGATGTTCTGCCCGTTGGCGCCAAGCAGGTCGGTCAGCACGTGACAGACCTTGCCCAGCACGGGGCTGCGGGTGTGCTGCTGGGCGATGTTGTTGGTCTTGATGGCCACCACCACGTCGGACCAGCTCTTGCGCGGTGGCTTGATGAAGATGGCCTTCCAGGCGTCGGCGGCCCTGCCCTCCTGGGCCAGCGACATGGCCAGCCGGTCCATGGTGTCATAGACGGGCTGCGGGGCCACCATGCGCTCCTGCTCCTGCCACGTGGTGCGGTCCTGGTGGCCGTTCACCATGCGCGGGTTCTGCGCCCTCACCACCCGCAGCGGGCTGATGTTGGGATGCGGCTGGTCTCCGGGCTCGTAGGCTTCGGCCCGGCGTGGGGTGATAATGGTCGGGATCGAACTGGCGGCCAGCGCGCCGGCGGCGGTCGTCTTCAGGAATCGTCGCCTGGACAGCCCTTTCCTACCCGTCATCCTATCTGCTCCTTTCAGCGCCATTGCCATCGGGCGGGCCCACGCAGCGGCGCGTCCCGCCCCTTCCCAACTCCATCGTCACTGCCAGTATAGCAGGTCGGCCCCGGCCGCAAAAGCGAAGCCGCCCGCCCTGCCACTCCTGCGGGACGGAAGGCCGGTGGCTTGACAACCCATCGTGGATTGCCTTCTACTGGGCCTTCGGGACGTGGGCCGTGCCCGCTGCGTCCGGCGCGGGGGGAACCTGCGCAGGCGACCCTACAGCCCCACTGTCGGTCTGTTCGGAGGACGTTCTTGGCCGAACCGGTTGATGCACCTGCCCCGCCGCTTCGCCCCGCGTGGG
>LJUE01000119.1 GCA_001303885.1 Planctomycetes bacterium SM23_32
AAGCTCCTGCTCAAGATGCACCGCGGCCCCCGTGCTCTCTCCCATCCTCCGACGCTATCCCCATTTCGGCTCCCCTCGTGCTGCGCGGCACCCGAGTGCCAGGGGAACGGGGACCGGCTCGCACGGTCTTGCTCAGGATGGGCCGCGGCTGCATGCTCGCTGCACGTCCCCCGTGCCCGTCCCCATTTCCGCTCCCCTCGTGCTCAGCGCTCCCCATCGGCAGCGCGGACATCGTACAATGCACGTGGCGGCCACGGCAGCCGCCGCGCATGCTCGCACCGAACCGATGTCCGCGCGAAACGCCATGGCTGCTTCCTCGGCCAGACGTAGCGCGGCGCTCGTCCTCCTCGCCGGGCCGCCGGGGCTGTCGGCCGTCGTCGGGACCATCGCGCTCCAGGCGTCCGACGCCCGGGAGAGGTGAACGCCCGATGGCGACGTGCCGTACATGCGGGCGTAGCGCAGTGAGCATCGCCGAAGTCCTCGGGCTCTGCGCTGAGTGCATACGGGACTGCGACGACGTCCGCGCCGAGGATCTGGATGCAGTCCACGCCCGTGAGCGCGCCCGTTTCGGGCTGCCGCCCCGTCCGCCCCGCCAGGCCGACGGCCGGACCTGCCGCCTCTGCGCCAACGCCTGCCGCATCGCCGCCGGCGGCCTGGGCTTCTGCGGCGTGCGCCTCAACCGCGACGGCCACCTCAGCGGCGGCACTCCCCGGGACGCCGCAGTCTCCTGGTACCATGACCCCCTGCCCACGAACTGCGTGGCCGACTGGGTCTGCCCGGCGGGCACCGGCGCAGGCTACCCCGAGTTCGCGGTCCGCAACGGCCCCGAGCGCGGTTACACGAACCTGGCCGTCTTCTACGAGGCGTGCAGCTTCGACTGCCTGTTCTGCCAAAACTGGCACTACAAGCTCAGGCAGCCCGGCCCCGGCGCACGCACGGCCGGGGAGCTCGTGGATGCCGTGGACGAGCGCACCACCTGCATCTGCTTCTTCGGCGGCGATCCCACCTGCCAGCTCCCCCACGCACTGACCTCCGCTCGACTGGCCCGACGCCGCAACCCGGGCCGCATCCTGCGCATCTGCTGGGAGACGAACGGCTCGATGGCCCCCGCCCTGTTGGAGCGCATGCTGGACCTCTCAATCGAGAGCGGCGGGTGCGTCAAGTTCGACCTGAAGGCCTGGGACCCGAAGCTCCACCGCGCCCTCTGCGGCGCCGACAACGCGCGGACGCTGGAGAGCTTCGCCTCCGCCGCACGCCGCACCGCTGAGCGGCCCGACCCGCCGCCCCTGATCGCCTCCACCCTTCTGGTGCCCGGCTATGTGGACGCCGACGAGGTGGGCCGGATCGCTGCCTTCATCGCCAAGCAGGATCCTGCGATACCGTACTCGCTGCTCGCGTTCCGGGGCGAATTCCTGATGGCCGACCTGCCCACGACCTCCCGGGCCCAGGCCGAGCGCTGCCTGGACGCCGCGCGCAGGGCCGGCCTCAGGCAGGTATGCGTCGGCAACCCCCGCCTGCTGGGGTCCGAGTAGCGCACCGCCCGCCGGGCCCTCCCACGGAAGCCCTCCCCTACGGCGTGGCCGACACCTCGATGGTGTGCGCCACGCACTGCTCGCCCTTCGGCTCGGCCCGGCAGGCCCAGGCGCCGTCCGGGCCGACCACTCCGGTGGGCGACGAGCAGCGCAGGTGGGCCGGATGGCAGCTATCGGCGGTGACGATCCACAGGCCTCCGGCCCGCGCCCGCATCTGGAGGTTCGACTCGTGGTAGCGCCACGTCACGTCCGACCATTCGGAGCCGCTGCGCCCGCCGCTCAGGTGCGGGTCCGGCATGGGCGTGCACATGGGATTGGCCCACAGATCGTTGCAGATCAGCCCGCCGACGGTCACTCCCCTGAGCTCGAACGTCCGCAGCGGGCGCACCGCGTAGTCGTTGATCTCGCCGGCCGGTGTCTCGTCCAGGCTGCCGCACCGGAGCGTCTTCGCGTGGAAGCCCAGGTAGGCGCCGTCGGGCGAGTAGAACCGGATCTGGTCGTAGCACCGGCCGTCGTCGGGCTCCACGTAGCACGTTCCGAGCGCCAGCCCCACGCCGGCCTCCCGGGCGGCCTGAGTCACGTGGGCGAGGGCCTCCTCGACCGCAGCCGCGTCGAAGTCCGCCGTATAGCCGCTGAGCGACCCCTCCGGTGTAAGCAGGACGTCGGCCCCCTGGCCCTCGGCGAACCGGACGGCGCGGAGGAGTGCCGCCACGTTCGATTCAACGTCGGGCGTGACCGGAAGCTGAGCTGCCGCTACGCGCAATGCCACCTGCCCGTCTCCCGGGGAGTGCCGGCCGGTCCTTCTACTTGGGTCCCATCCGCGTGCGGGCGGTGAACTGCCCCGTCACCTCCCCACTGGCGCCCGGGCCCGACAGGGACAAGGTGAAGGTCTGGCGGACCTCGCCCCCGCTGATGCAGCCGGTCGCCTCGTCCACTTGCATGTTGCCCTTCTGGGTCCCCGATATCTTGATCGGGGCCTGCACCTCCTCAGGGGCGCTGTCAGGGGCCGCAGTCACGTCGGCCTCAACGGCGATGGTCGCCTCGCCGCCCGAGCGCTTCTTCAGGGTGTAGAGGCTGGTGATGGACAGCGGCACGGGCGCGCTCAGCGACCTGTCCTTCTGCCACGAGTCCCCCACGCGAACCGGCCCCGGCGGGTAGATGCCGAGCGTCCCCTCGATGCCGCTCTTCAGCGCTTCCTCACCGAACAGACCCCGCACAAGCTGCGCCGTCATCGCAGCCTGCACGCCCTGGGAGCCAAGCCCGGCGACCGCCTCCTCCAGCATCTCCTCCACACCCGTCAGCTCCAGAACGCGGCCCTGCGGGGAGACCTTCATCGTGTAGCTCTGCCCGACCAGCGCGGCAAACGGTCTGGCCTCCGACGGCGGCTCTTCCGACGCGCTCGCGGAATCGTAGGACAGGTCCACCTCCGGCGGCATGCTCATGCTGACGCGGGCAGCATCCTGGGTGACCTTGATGGTGGCGTTGCCGCCCTCGTCAACGGACTCGACGTGCCAGGTCCAGTCGCCGCCTATGGCCATCACCATCTTGACGCTGCCCATCGGCCCACCCGTCTGCGAGAGTTCCTGCTCCAGGTCGGTCTGGACAGCGTAGGACTGGCCGGCCTTGAGCCGCAGCAGCAGCTCCACCGGGCCGCCCCTGCCCCGCGCCACGACGATGACGAGCAGGCCCGCTCCCACCACGAGGACCAGAAGCACCCCCAGCACCACGAGCATCACGCGGATGTCGGCCTTGCCCTTCATCCTCACCTCCCCGCTTGATGGCATCTCGCCGCCCCGCGCACGCCCGGCGGGACGCTCGGTGCATACTATCCCTCTTGCACAGCCACGAGCAAGGCCCGCAGGTGCGGCGCGAAGTAATCGTCGGCGCGCCGCGTGGGCGGGTTACTGCGGTCCAGCTCGTAAGTGATCATCTTCAGGCGAAGCTCGCTGCCGGCGTAGGTGCCCAGCGAGCCGGACAACTCGGGCAGGTCGTTGAGCGGCAGCGGGCTGACCGACGCCATCCGCTGTGCCAGCGCGCGGCTTGCCGCCCCGCCGTCGGCGTCAATGCACTCCAGCGGGCCGTGCACGGAGACGACGCACGACGGCGCGTAGCGGGCGATGGCGCCGGCCAAGGCGCGCGACTCCGGTTCGGACAGGGGCGCCGCCCCGTGGCGCCGGCCGGCCGTGAAGTTACCCGTGGGGAAGTTGCGGTTCAGGTCCACGCCGTTGGCATTCCAGCGCGTTGCGGCCGCCAGTCCGTCCGGGTTGGCCCGGGGAATCAGGACGACGCGCTTGCCGAACCGGGCCTCCGGGCGGGCCTCCAGGTGGTCGGCGAGGCGCCCAACCAGTGCGCTGCTGACCGGTTCATCGCCATGAATACCACCCAGGATGAGCACGCAGCCGCCACCGCCCTCGAACACGGTCGCCTCGATGGGCCGCCCCCGGACCGAGCCGCCGAGCAGGACCCTCATGGGGGGCTGCGGCCCTGCCTCGAGGCGCGCGGCGCGGCGAGCAGGAGCCGCCCCCCTGCGCGGGGCCGCAGCGGGCGCGATCGGGGCCAGCGCCACGACCTCCTCGGCGGCACACCCCGCCAGCGCCCCTGTGACGGCAACAGCCACGAACGCCGGACGGACGAGACGGTGGGCAGCGAACGCCATGACGGCCCTCTTCGGGGGATTGGACGAGGGGGTGATTGTAGCGCCAAACGGAACCGCACAGAAAGGGACGCCCGTTGCAGCGGCGTCGCCCCGGGTGTAGCCTGGCGACTTCGCAAACACATCAGGGAGGCCGCCATGCAGGCGCCGCTTGAGCATTACGCCACCCCGCAGGAAGTGGACGACTGGTGCGAACGCATAGCCGCCCGCGCCGCTGAAGCCGACCTGGAGGCCGAGCTGCTCGACGCCGAGACTTACCCCTGGCGGCTCGGCGTGCGCCACACGGGCGGCCAATACGCCCGGTTCCGTTCGCAGGCCCTGGCGCCGGCGGACGCCAAAGGGCCGGGCGAGTGGTACGGCTTCTACCAGCGGTGCCCCTCGGGCGGGGGCCCGCTGCTGGTGCACGTGCCGGGCTACGGCGCGGAGATGAGCGCCCACCCTGAGCTGGTCGCCAGTCGAAGCGGCAGGGCGACGCCTGGCCCGTGCTGCCGGACACCGTGCGGTCGCTCGGGAAGGCCGGCTACGTGGACTGGCTGGCGCAGGCGGCGGCGTCGGCCCTCTGGGCGCTCGGGCAGCAGGGCGTCGCGCCGGACCGGTTCGCCTTCTTCGGCTCAAGCCAGGGGGGCGGGACGGCGCTGTTGCTGGCCAGCATCATGCGCGAACGCGGCGTGCGCGCGGCGGCCGCCGACGTCACCTTCCTGACCAACTTCCCCCTGGCCCTCGCGACGGTGGAGCCCGGCGCCTACGGCCTGATGTTCGAGCCGCTCGGGCAGATGGGCGATCGGGCGGGCGAGGCGTGGCGGGCGCTCGGGTTCGTTGACACCACGAGCCACGCGCACCGCCTGACGATGCCGGTGCTCCTGACGGCCGGCGGCGATGACCACGTCTGCCCGGCCAACACGATACAGTCGCTGTTCGAGAAGCTGCCGGGCACGCGCAGCTACACGGAGCTTCGCGGCCAGGGCCACGCCTACACACAGCCCTTCCTGCACCTGGCCCGCGCCTGGTTCCGGCTTTACGTCTGAAGGACAGGGGGCAGTCACCTGTTTCCCGCCTGACCGGCCCCAGAGTCGGCCTGGAGGCCCAGAACGCGCAGAACCGCCGGAAATAGGTAACTGTCCCTAGTTCTCGGTGGTCGGGTCGTTGGGGGAGAGGCCGTCGGGGTCGTTGACGCGGCTGCCGGGGGGCGCCGGGACGGGCAGGCCGTCCAGTATGGGGTCGCCGGTGGCCTCCATCCATCGCTCGAGCCGCCCGCGCATCTCGTCCAGCACAGCCCCACGGGCCGGGTCGGAGGCCAGGTTCGCCGTCTCGCTCGGGTCGAAGGCCAGGTCGTAGAGCTCCTCCTCGGCCAGCGGCCGGTCGGCCCAACCGTGCTCGAGCCAGACGTCCTTGCTCGGGCTGTCGTCGCAGTTGGGCAGCACGGGCCGCCCCCGGTCATCGAAGCGGCGGATGTACTTCCACCGCCCCGTCCGCACGCACCGCATCGGCTCGTAGGCGGCGTGGTAGGTAACCTCGCTGAAGACGGCCTGGTTCACCTCCCGGGCCTCGCTGCGGACGACGGGCAGGAACGACCTGCCCTGGAGCCACTGCGGCGGCTCGATGCCCAGCAGTTCGCACAGCGTGGGGAAGACGTCAATCTGCGATATCAGCGCGTCGCAGACCCGGCCGCCCTCGAAGCCGCCCGGCCCGCGCATCATCAGCATCACGCCGATGCCGTGGTCGGTCAGGTTGCACTTCATGCCCGGGAAGGCGATGCCGTGGTCCGTGGTGCAGATGACCAGCGTCTCCTCGGCCATGCCGCTCCGCTCGAGCGCGCCGAGCACGGCGCCCATGCCCTGGTCCAGCATGCGGGCGCTGGCCTTGTAGCAGGCCATGTCCCGCCGCGTCTCGGGCGTGTCGGGCAGCGGCGCCGGCGGGCGGCAGTAGCGCGGGTCCTCAGCGGAGCCGGGCTCGGGGTACTCGCGGTGCGTGTGCACGAAGCCCACCGACAGGAAGAACGGCTGCTCGGGCGCGTCGCGGAAGAAGCCAGCCGCCGCCCCGGCCACCTCCTCGTGGTCCCACCCGTCCTTCACATGGATGACGCGGTCGTAGCCGATGCTCTCGGCGCCCTTGTCCCGCCAGTCCACCACGTGCTGCACGCCGATGAGGGCGGAGGCGTAGCCGGCGGCGCGGAGCGCGTGGACGATGTGCTGCCGCACGTCGTTCAGGCCGAATCCCCGGTGGGCGAGGCCGATCATGCCGCTGGAATGGGCGCTCTGCCCGGTGAGCAGCGCGGCGCGGCTCGGCGAGCAGGTAGGGCCGCCGCAGAAGCATTGGCGGAACAGCACGCCCTGCTCAGCGAGGCGCTGGAGGTTGGGCGTGGGGACGGCGTAGCCGTAAGGCTGCACGTAGCGGCCGGTATCGTGCGAGTGCAGATAGAGGATGTTGGGCCGCTCGGCCATGGGCGAGGTGCTCCATCAACACTGAGACACGGAGAGCACGGAGGAGGGAAGCTACCACAACGCCGCGACGGGCACAACGGACGAGGGAACGCAGCTGTCAGTTGTCGGTTGTCAGCGAGCTGTGAGGCCGACCGGACTCCATGGTGCGCGACAACGCACAACCGATAGCCGACAACTGGCGTTCACCACTTCTCGGCGTGGACGCGGGACTCGTCATAGCGGTCGGCCGGGCCGGGCTGCTCAGCCGGGTGGCCGAGGGCCACCAGCGAGAGGCACTCGACGCCCTCGGGCAGCCCGAGGATACGCTTGATGCCCTCCTGGCGGCTCTGCACCGGATGCACCCCGAGCCAGACGGCGCCGAGCCCGAGCGCATGGGCGGCCAGCAGGATGTTCTGCGTGGCCGCCGAGCAGTCCTGCAGCCACATGCCCTCGTACTTCTCCAGGGACATGTCGGCCAGCACGGCGATGCAGACGGGCGCCTCGGTGAGCATGCCGGCGTAGGGGTGGACGTCCATGATGGCGTCCATGACCTGGTCGTCACGCACGACGACGAAGTGCCAGGGCTGCTCGTTGCCGGCGGAGGGGGCGGCCATCGCGGCCCGGAGGATGGCCTCCAGGTCCTCGTCGCTGACGGGTTCGTCGGTGTACTTGCGCACGCTGCGCCGCGTCATCAACAGCCTCAGCCCCTCATCCATCATGTCTCCTCCAACGGGGTCTTCAGCGGACCAGCAGGACGGGGCAGGGGACCTCGTCAATGATGAGCTGCTTCTCGCGCGCCATCACGTCGCGCCGGGCCAGGCTGGCGCGGAAGGCGCCCATGACGAGCAGGTCCGCGCCGCGTTCCTTCTGTTCCCGCAGGATGACGGTGTGGCAGGCGCCTTTGAGCAGCGCGGTGCGGTTCTTTACGCCCGCCTTGTCGGCCAGTTGGGCGATGTAGTTGAGCTGCTTGCGGCAGGACTGCTCAAGTTCCTGCTCGTATTCCTCCATCTCCTCCTGCACGAAGATGCGGGAGCTGAGCAGTTGCCGCAGGGTGCTGGTGTCCACGACAGAGGCGACGATGAGCGTGGCGTCCTCGTCGGCGGCCAGGTTGATGGCATCGCGGGCCGCCTTCATGCCCTGGTCGGTCCCTTCGGCCAGCAGGAGTATGGTGGCGTAGGTGTGCTTGGCCATGGGTCACCGCCTCCCCTCGGGGAGCGTTCGCTCTTCGGCCAGCCGGTGCTTGCGCTTGACGCGGCGCAGCACGATGAACTCCTCGCGCTGCCGCTCGGCCAGCGCTTCCTGGATGCGCTTCAGGGCTTCCTCATACTGAGGGATGTATGCCTTCTCAAGGGCTTTCACGCGGCGCTGCGTGCGACGTATCTCGCGGGCCAGGCGGAAGACGGCGTTCTCCACCTGGGCCAGCTCCGCCACCAGGGGCAGGGCCTCCAGGAACCGCTGGAGCACTTCGTCCGTGTGGGAGCGCCCGTCCGTCAGGCCGAACCGCAGCCCGAAGGGGGCGGCCTGGCATTCGATCTGCGGCACCGGCACGCCCATCACGGAGTGCGTGCGGTAGCGCAGCTCGTGCTCCATCTCGATGCCGCAGCTCTGGCGCGCCAGCCCGGTCAGCCCGGTGCGTACGACGGCCCGGCGCAGGGCCCCGTAGGCGCGGGCCATGGTCTGGGTCACCTCATCCTTGATGCGTTTGGCGACCTCGACCTGCGTCATCAACTCCAGCACCAGGATCTGCCGCTTCTGCTCAAGCAGCTCGTGCCCGTCCCGGACGCGCTCCAGCGCCGCCCGGAGCTCCAGGTAGTTGCTCTGCGTCGGCGTTGTGTCCAGCAGCGGCACCTACCCCTCTCCTTCCGGTTGGGGCGGCTGGTCCTGGGGCGCCTGCGCGGGTGACTGGACGCGGCGGTAGTAGCGGTCCAGCAGCTCGTCGCTGAGCCGGGCCAGTTCGCTGCGGGGCAGGATGCCGGCCACCTCCCAAGCCAGGTCCAGCGTCTGCTCGACCGAGCGGTCTTCCTCCTCGCTCTGGCCGACGTAGCGCCTTTCGAACTCCTCGCCGAAGCTCAGTATCTGCCGGTCCATCGGCGAGAGCTCGTCCTCGCCCACCACCGACGCCAGCCCGCGCACCGACTCCACCTGGCTGTAGGCCGCATAGAGCTGGCTCGATATCGCCATGTGGTCCTCGCGCGTGGAGCCCGGCCCCACGCCGTCCTTCATCAGGCGCGACAGGCTGGAGAGCGCCGCCACCGGCGGGTAGATGCCCTGGCGGAACAGGGACCGGTCGCAGACGATCTGCCCCTCCGTGATGTAGCCGGTCAGGTCGGGCACGGGATGGGATATGTCGTCGGCTGGCATGGTGAGGATGGGCATGAGCGTGATGGAGCCCTCGGCGCCGCGGATGCGGCCGGCCCGCTCGTAAAGCGCGGCCAGGTCGCTGTAGAGGTGGCCGGGGTAGCCCTTGCGCGCCGGGATCTCGTCGCGCGCGCTGCTTATCTCGCGCAGGGCGTCGCAGTAGTTCGTCATGTCGGTCAGGATCACCAGCACGTGCATGTCCCGCTCGAAGGCCAGGTACTCGGCCAGGGTCAGGGCCGTGCGCGGCGTTTGCACGCGCTCGACGCTGGGTGCGTCGGCGGGGCTCAGGAACAGGGCCACCTTCCGCAGCACGCCGGCGTCCTCGAAGTTGCGGCGGAAGAAGTCGGCCTCGTCGTTCTTGATGCCCATGCCGGCCAGCACGACGGCGAACGCCTCCTCGCGTCCTGGCAGCGTGGCCTGACGCACGATCTGGGCGGCCAGCTTGTCGTGCGGCATGCCGGCGCCGCTGAAGATGGGCAGCTTCTGGCCGCGGATCAGGCTGTTGGAGCCGTCTATGATGCTGACGCCGGTCTGGATGAAGTCGGTCGGGTAGGTGCGGGCGGCGGGGTTGATGGGCAGGCCGGAGACCTCCCGCAGCTCGCCACCGAAGGGCGCCGGCGCCCCGTCGGCGGGCCGGCCGAGGCCGTCGAAGGCCCGACCGAGCATGTCCTCGCTGACCCGCACCGTCGGCGGCTGCCCGTGGAACCGCACGCGCGTGCCGGTGTTGCTCAGCCCGGTGACGCCGCCCAGCACCTGCACCAGGGCCCTCTCGCCGTCCACCTCCAGCACCGTGCCCGGCCGGCGGCCGCCCTGCTCGTCGAGGACCTCGACCGTCTCGTCGTAGCCCACGCCATGCACACCCGAGACGAGGATGAGCGGGTTGTCCACGCGCTCGACGCCCACGTACTGAACCGGCCTGTCCTCGATCATGGGTAGTCCTTTTCCAGCTCGGCGAGCTGGCTGTCGAGCGTCCTGAGCAGGCGCAGCAGGCCGTCCTCGTCCTCGTTAGGGATGGAGGACTTGGCGAGCCGCAGCTCACGGAGGACGGGCAGCTCGCGCACGCGCGCGAAGGGGGCGCCCCGCGCGATCACGTCGCGGGTGCGCCGGTAGAAGGTGACGAACGCCCTCAGCAGCAGCACCTGCTTGTGCGGCGTGCAGAAGGTGTCCACCTCGTCGGCGGCGTTCTGCTGAAGGAACCCCGACTTGAACATCTCGGCCACCAGCAGCACCAGCCGCTGGGCGTCCGGGAGCACGTCCGGCCCGACCAGCCGCACGATCTGCTGGAGCTTGTCCTCCTCCACCAGGAGGTTCATCACCTCCTCGCGCTGCTGGTGCCAGTCGGGGTTGTAATGCTGCCACCAGCCGGCCACCTCGTCGGCGTACTCGCTGTAGCTGTTCAGCCAGCTCACGGCGGGGTAGTGGCGGGAATGGGCCAGGTCGGGGTCCAGCGCCCAGAAACAGCGGGTGAAGCGCGTGGTGTGCTGGGTGACCGGCTCGCTGAAGTCGCCGCCCGGCGGGCTGACCGCCCCGACCACCGTGACGCTCCCCTCCTGGCCGTCGAGCGTCTCCACGGCGCCGGCCCGCTCGTAGAACTCGGCCAGCCGCGCCGCCAGGTAGGCAGGGACCCCCTCCTCGGCCGGCATCTCCTCCAGGCGGCTGCTGGTCTCCCGCAGCGCCTCGGCCCACCGGCTGGTCGAGTCGGCCATCAACGCCACCGTGTAGCCCATGTCCCTGTAATACTCGGCAATCGTGATGCCTGTGTAGATCGAGACTTCGCGGGCGGCGACGGGCATGTTGGAGGTGTTGGCGATCAGCACCGTGCGCTCCATCAGCGAGCGGCCGCTGTGCGGGTCCTCCAGCCGGGGGAAGCTGCGCAGGATGTCGGTCATCTCGTTGCCGCGCTCGCCGCAGCCGACGTAGACAACGATGTCGGCGGCGCTCCACTTGGCCAGTTGCTGCTGGAGCATCGTCTTGCCCGTGCCGAAGTCGCCCGGCACGGCCGCCGCCCCGCCGCGCGCCAGGGGGAAGAGCGTGTCAATGACGCGCTGCCCGGTCACCAGCACCTGGCTGCTGGCCTTGCGGGAGCGGATGGGCCGCTGTCGGCGCACCGGCCAGCGCTGCATCATGGTCAGCTCAACGCGCCCCGACGCCCCTTCCAGCACGCAGAGCACGTCGTTGAGGCGGTAATCCCCGGCCGGCTCTATCGAGGCCACGCTGCCCTCCCGGCCGGGAGGGACCAGCAGGTGATGCTTGATGCCCGGCCCTTCCCGCACCGTGCCGAACGCCTGCCCCGCGCGCAGCTCGTCCCCCTCGGAGACGCCGGGCGTGAACGGCCACTGCCGGTCCGTCGAGAGGGGCTCGGCCTGGGCGCCCGGCTTCAGGAACGGCCCCATCTGGTCGGCGAGCGTCGCCAGGGGACGCTGAAGGCCGTCGAAGATGCCTCCCAGCAGGCCGGGCCCGAGCACCACCGAGAGCGGCGTGCCGGTGCGCCGGACCTCGTCGCCGGGCTTCAGGCCGCCGGTGTGCTCGTAGACCTGGATCGTGGCCACCCCTTCGGCGAGCCTTATCACCTCGCCGACCACCCCCCTGGGTCCGACGCGCACCACCTCG
>LJUE01000120.1 GCA_001303885.1 Planctomycetes bacterium SM23_32
GGCAAGTGGCGCGGCGCGCCGGCGCTGGCCGAACTGGCAGGCGCCGCCTCAGCGGAACGGGAGCCCTGCCCCCGAATCGGCCCCCTGCGCGTCGAGCATCCATCGTTCGCCCTCGACCTGCCCGCCTCCTGGGAGCTGGACACGGACGAGGAAGCCTGCCTGACGCGCGTGGCGCCGGCCGACGGGGCCGAGGTGCTCGTGCGCACGGGCGCCGACCCCCTGCTCTACCGGCACAGCGTCGGCAAGGGCACGGTCTACGCCTTCACGTGGAGCCTGGACGCGCTGCTGTTCCGGAGCAAGGAGGTGGACTACGCCGGCGACGATTGGGACTGGCTCTGGGAGGGGATCGCTTGCGAGCTGGGCCTCGAGTGCGACCCGTCCAACCCCATCGCGGAGGCCATCCGGGACGTCATGCGCTGAAGCCGCGGGCTCGCGCCGCGCGCCGGAGTGGTGGAGCGCAGCTCGCAGCCGAACTGGCGCCGGACAGACACGTGCCGCCCGGGCCCGCGGGCACGCGGTGCGGCTCCTCGTAGCTCGGCGCCGAACTGGGGAGGGGCTCCGGGATGGGCCGCACCTTGCTTCCCCCGGCGGACGGCCGTCGCCCTGGCATCCCTCAGCCGGCCGCGAGCGCCGAGCGCACGGCGGTGTCGAGCTTGCGGAGGTCGTAAGGCTTCTGCACGAACCCTGCCATGCCCTCGTCGAGGACAGCCTGCGCTTTGCCGTTCATCCCGTAGGCCGTGGACAGGATTGCGCGCACGCCCGGGGCCAGCCGCCGCAGCGCCAGGAAGCACTCCTGCCCCCCCATGCCCGGCATCACCATGTCCAGGATGACCAGGTCCACCTCATCGCGGTGGCGGCGGTAGTAGTCGAGGGCCTGTCGGCCGTCGGCGACCGCCTTTACGCGGTGGCCGAGCTTCTCGAGCATGGCCGAGGCCGCGCTGCGGACCAGTTCCTCGTCGTCCACCAGCAGTATGCGCGCGGGCGCGCCTTCGGGCAGATCGTAGGCGGAGTCGGCCGCTTCGGCGGCCTGCCGCTCGGCCAGCGGCAGGTAGACGCGGAAGGTGGTGCCTTCGCCCACCTCGGAGTAGACGTTGATGGCGCCGCCGTGGTTTCTGACTATGCCGTAGACCATGGCCAGGCCCATGCCCGTGCCGGCGCCGTGCTCCTTGGTGGTGAAGAAGGGCTCGAAGATGCGGCCACGTATGCTGTCAGGGATGCCGCAGCCGGTGTCGGTGACGGCCACCATCAGGTAGGTGCCGGTCGCCGCGTCGGGGTGGGCGCGGCAGTAGTGGGCATCGAGTTCGACGACGTCCGTCTCGAAGGTCAACTCGCCGCCGTCGGGCATGGCGTCGCGGGCGTTGAGGCCGAGGTTCATCAGCACCTGCTGAAGCTGGCCGGGGTCGCCGAGCACGGTGGCGCGTTCGGCGCGCAGGTCGAAGCTGATGGTTATGTCACTGCCGAGGGTCCGCGCCAGCAGGCCCACGGACTCGCGGACGGTGGCGTGCAGGTCCACGGGGGCGGTCTGGTGCCTGCCGCGCCGGGCAAAGCCAAGCAGGCGCTGGGTCAGCTCGGCGGCGCGTTCGGCGGCGTGCTCGATGGTGCGGGCTGCCTGGTAGGTCTCGCCGCCGCGTTCGCTGTCCATCTTGAGCATCTCGGCATGGCCCAGGATGGCCGTGAGCAGGTTGTTGAAGTCGTGCGCCAGCCCGCCGGCGAGCTGACCGATGGCCTCCATCTTCGCTGTCTGACGAAGCCGCTCCTCTATGAGGCGCCGCTCGGTGACGTCCAGCATGACGCCCACCACGCGGCGCGCCCGCCCGTCCGCGTCGCGTTCGACGGCCTTGGAGACGGCCTCGACGTGGACCCACTCTCCGTCCTTGCGGCGCATCCTCACCTGGACGCCGCAGACGGGCGTGCGCCCCTGGACAAAGTCCTCGTAGGCGCGTTCCGCCCGCGGCAGGTCGTCGGGGTGGACGCGCTCCTTCAGCCACTCCATGAACTGCTCCGAGCGGGGCAGTTCTCCCACGGTGTAGCCGAGAATCTCGGCCCAGCGCTCGCTGCAGTAGCAGCCGTCAGCGAGCGGGACGGCGTGGTCGTAGACACCGGCGCCGCTGGCCTCCACGGCTATAGCGAGCCGCTGTTGGCTGGTGCGCAGCTCTCGCTCGGCGCGTCGGCGAGCGGTGACGTCGCGCGCCGTCATCGAGAGGCCGCTGGTCTGGCCCTCCCTTCCCACGACCGGCGAGACGGTCAGGGCCACCTCGATAGGGCGGCCCTCCCTGGTAAGGTGGACCCCTTCCTGGTTGCGGATCGTCTCGCCGCCGGCGGCCCTCTCAATGAGGGCCGTCAGCTCTGCCCTCTCATCCTGGTCCGCCAGCAGGCTGACCGAGCAGCCCCGCATCTCGCCGGCCGGGTAGCCGTACGTCTCCTCGGCCCCCCGGTTCCAGCTCACCACGACGCCGTCGAGGGTGAGGCCCACGATGGCCTCGGCCGACGACATGGTCAGCGCCGCACAGTGCGCCACCAGTTGGGCCGCCTCCCGCTGCTCCTCGGGATGGCTGCCCACACCGACCAGGGCCACGACGCGCCCGGCGCGGTCCTTGACGGGGATCTTCGTCCACTGCCGCACCATGACCTCCGGCGGGTCGCCCTGGACCCACTCGGTGCGATGCACGACGGGCTCCCCGCCCTCAAGCGCCGCCAGGTCTTCGGCGCGGTATCTCTCGGCGTCCTCGGGCGTGAAGAAGTCGAAGTCCGACTTGCCGATCACGCCTTCGGGCGCCATGCCCAAGTCAGCGGCGAAGGCCGCGTTGGCATAGACGAACTTCAGGTCGGCGTCCTTCACGAAGACCCTCTCGGGCACGCCGCGAAGGATCTGCGGGACCTCGACGGCGCCCCCGCTGAGTGACTCCTCCGCGAGCCGTTGCGCGCTCGGTGGCGTTGCCGCCTGATCCTTGCCTTTCACCGGGCGCGCCCCTCACGTGGACGAGAGGGCGGCCGGCGCCCATGACCCGGAAGGGCCGCGCCGAGGAGCGCGCGGGATGGCACAAGTCGGGCGAGAACGGACGGCGGGCAGTCTCGACGCACGGTCTGCTGGCCCTCAAGGCCCCCCCAGGGCCGCGGCCGCTCTCCGCGAGGGCCGCTGCGACCCCGCACCTGGACTGATCGCCCCCGCATTAGAGCACAAGCGGGAATGCAACTGCAAGGCTTCGGGCCAAGCGGGCCCGGCAGGGCCCCCGGCGCAGGGATGAGGCCTGCCTAGTCCCCGGCCCCCGCCGCGTATGCGGCCTTCAGGCGCTCCGTGGCGTAGTGGTAGAGCTCCGTGGCGGCTGCCGCGTCGCCGGGCCAGAAGAACTTGAGCACCAGCCTCAGCCCCGGCCGGACGACCTCGACGACCCGGTCAACGGCCTCCTTCGTGCCGGGACAGCGCATCTGCACCGCCTTGCCGCTGCCGGCCATGGCCTCCGCGACCGCCGCCGGGTCGTTCGGGTTCGGGTCGCCGAGCGGATGCACGCAGCAGTCCACCAGCATCAACGTGTCCATCGCGAGCATGGCGGGCAGCGCGTGCGTCCCGTCGCCGCAGAAGTGGAGGGCCACGCCGCCGAACTCCTCGCCCAGGGCCTCGTTATAGGGGTCGGTGAAGCGCCGGCTGAAGTCGGCCGAGCAGAAGGACTGGTTGTCGTCGGAGACGGCGATGCCGCCCACCCCGGGGGCCGAGGGCATGATGTGGCCCGGCCCGGCGCGGCCCTCGCCGATGGCGTCGGCCTGCATGCGGCTGAACGTGATGATGCTCGCGTTGATCCGCTCCAGCAGCCGGTGGGCGTGCTGAGGCTCGGTAAGGCACTCGATCATGAAGTTCGACGCGTCCACCACGAGCGTGGCGGTGTCGTTGGCCGACTGCGTGTCGGTGAGCGCGATGGGCAGCGCGTCCCCGGTTCGCTCCTTGAAGTAGGCGATGGTCTCCATCACCAGGCACATCATCTCGTTGTCGCTCGGGGCCAGGGGGTCGAACTCCAGCGCCTCCTCGGCGTGGGCGAAAGCGACGCGGGTCGAGGGGGCCTGGTCCTCCTCCCAGACGTTCTCGCAGCCGAAGCTGCACGCGTAGATGCCCACCCCGTGCCACGGCTCCAGGTAAGGCAGTGCGTCCATCTCCGCGTCGAGGGCGGCGTGGATGGGCACGAAGTTCTCGCGGAATGCCTGCTCGGGGGTGCGCACGTTGCCCCAGGCGTCCGACGGCGGCCAGGTGTAGACGAGGAAGTCGCGCCGCCCCTCGTAGAAGTCGCGGACGCGCCCGTGGCGGTCGGCGGCCACCTGCTGGTAGCGGTCAACGACCCCCTTCACGTCGCGTGCCAGCATCGGGCGACCTCCTCGGGACGGCGCCTCGGTTCAGGGCGCCGGCGCGGCAGGCATGTGGCGCTGGGACAGCACTATGGCCACCAGCAGCGCCAGCAGGAGCAGCATCCAGAGCATCAACGCGTTGCGCGCCGCCCGTTTGGCCTTGCCGGTCTCCCACCAGGTGCGGGGCCGGATGCCGCGCGCCAGGAAGGTGGCCACGCCCGCCAGGTTGACGCAGATCAGGTTGGTGAAGAACAGCAGCCCCGCGCCCACGGCCATCGCCCAGCGCGCCCCGCCGAGCATCAGGCCGGCAGCCACCAGCGGAGGCAGCAGGGCCACGGCCACCATGACCCCCACCAGCGGCGTGTGGACGCCCGTTGTGAAGGCCAGCGCGCCGGCGCATCCCGCCGCCAGCGCCAGCACCACGTCGGGCAGGGACACCTGCGTGCGGAACAGCAGCTCCGGGATGTCCGGGCTGACGTGGAGGACCATCCCGAGACAGAAGCTGATGGCCAGTGCCGCGGCGATGCCGACCAGGTTGGTCTTGAGCGCCCGGCGCCCCAGGGGGCCGTCGCCGAGCGTCGTCGCGAAAGCGAACGCCATGTTGGGGCCCAGCAGCGGCGCGATGACCATGGCGCCGATGATAACGGCGACGTTGTTGCGCCACATGCCGACGGCCGCCACGAGGCTGGACAGGGCGATCATGGCCAGGAAGATGCGCGTGAGCTGGGCCGAGGCGGACACCTCCGCGCGCAGCTCCTGGCGGCTGATGCGGGGCGGCTCGGAAGGACGCAGGCCCTCCCCGTCGCCCTCCTCCTCGGCCGGTTCGGGACGCGGCACGGCGGCCTGCACGGGCAGCACCAGCACGCGGAAGCCTTCCATGCCCCCGAAGTGCCCCTCCAGAGAGTCGAGCACGGGCTCGGCCTGCTGGGCCAGCAGCAGCATCTTCACGATGATCTGGCCGCCCAGCAGACGGTCATGCCAGAGGCCGAGGGGCTTGTACTGCCTGACGAGGTCCTCGACCTCGGCGCCCCTCTCCTCCGGGCAGACCATCTCTATAAGCCGCAGCGCCATGCCCAGCCACCCTTGAGGTGCGGGCCGTAGTGTAGGAGTTCTGCCGGCCGAGCGTCAAGACGGCGCCGGTCCGTGCGCGACCGCCTGCGGGGGGCGGCCGTGCGGGCTCGGCAGCAGACGGGGCCTTACGCACCCGAGCCGCCGCGGGGTCTGCGCAGGAAGATGTCCAGGAAGGCGTTGACGACCCGGGTGGGGAAGAACCAGCCCTTCATCCTCTGCGACAGGCGGGCGGCGCGCGCGTCGGACTCCGACTCGACGAGCATCGCCGGACAGAGCCGCCGCTTCCAGTTCTGCACGGCCAGCCAGTCCAGCCGGCCCAGCAGCTTGACAGCCAGGGCCCCGTGCCGCTTGTGCAGGTCGAAGCAGAGCGCGCTCTCGAAGTCCAGCACCACGGGGCGCCCCTCGGGCGAGGCCATGAGGTTGGAGCGGTGCTTGAGGTCCAGATGGACGACGCCGCGCGCGTGCAACTGCCGCACTGTGTCCGCCAGCCTGGCCACGAACGCGCGGTTCCCGTTCAGGGCGGGATCGCCCCTGCGGGCGGGCCGACCGCTCACGAAGGTCATGGCCACGCTGTAGCCGTCCGGCCGCCCGCGGAATTGCGGCACGCCCTCTACTCCCTCCAGCCGGCGCAGGGCGCGGGCCTCCCGGCGCGTGAAAGCCCTGCCCAGCACGCTGCGCCACGCCCCTGCCTTGCGGCTGTAGTCCTTGAGCAGCACCTCCTCCTCGCCGACCCGGTAGATCAGCAGGTCGGCCTTGCGGGGGCCGCCCCGCCGCAGGGCGCGCACGGGACGCCCCTCCAGCTCAGACCGGGTAAGGCGCTTGGCAGGGCCTGCGGCGCACACCGGCAGAACGTCTCCGAAGAAGGGGCCGACGGACGCCGCTCACGATACACGGTAAGGAAGACCCGGTTCAACCGCGCCGGCGTCTACTGGCGGCCGTGCTTGCTGCGGGAGCCGCCCTCGTAGCAGGCCAGCCCGTCCCGACCGGCTCGCTTGACCTCATAGAGGGCCTCGTCGGCGCGCTTCAGCAGGTCGCCGCCCGAAACGTCCTCCTGAGGCAGGGCCGCCGCCACCCCGACCGAGACGGTCACCGGCACGCCATGTCGGCCGAAGGGCTTGCCGCGCACCGAGGCAATGATCCGCTCGCCCACGGCCTTGGCCCCCTTCAGGTCCGTCTGCGGCAGGATGACGACGAACTCGTCCCCCCCGTAGCGCACCAGGTAGTCGGTCGCCCGGACCGCCTCGCGGCAGCGGTCGCAGAAATCCCTCAGCACCAGGTCGCCGAAAGCGTGGCCGTAGCTGTCGTTCAGGGACTTGAAGTGGTCCACGTCCATGAGGAGCACCGAGACGGCGTAGCCGTAGCGGCGCCCGTAGGCGATCTCCGTCTCCAGCACCTCGAAGACGGCGCCGGAGGCGTAGGCGCCCGTGGTGCTGTCGGTGGTGGCCGCTATCTCGAGCGCCTCCCGCTGGTCTTCCAGCTCACGGTTGAGCCGCTCGAGCTGCTTCATGCGCTCTTCCTGCCAGGCCAGGTCCGACGCCACCAGGAAGGCCAGCCGCCCCGGCCGGTCGCATAGCGAGCATATGGCCACGTGCACGGGCACGGGCCG
>LJUE01000121.1 GCA_001303885.1 Planctomycetes bacterium SM23_32
CTTGGTGGGCGGCACAGTCTACACCTTCTCGATCATCCTGGCGCTGTTCCTGCTCGGGCTGGGAGTGGGCAGCGTGGTCGGGTCTTTCCTGGCGCGTTCGGCCTGGCCGCGCCTGGCGCTGGGGTACTGTCAGTTGCTTCTGGCCGCGGCCATCGCCTGGGCGGCCTGGGCTCTCTCCGACTCGCTGCCCTACTGGCCGATCGACCCGGCGCTCTCAACGAGTCCCTGGGTCACGTTCCAGGTGGACCTGGCCGTCTGCCTGTGGGCGGTGCTGCCCGGCGCGATCTTGTGGGGTGCGAGCTTCCCGCTGGCCCTGGCAGCCGCCGCGGGGCCGACGCAGGACCCGGGCCGCCTGGTAGCTGGCGTGTACGCGGCCAACACCGTCGGGGCGATCTCGGGCGCGTTAGCCTTCAGCTTGGTCTTCATCCCCGTGATCGGCACCCAGTGGTCGCAACGCCTGCTGCTGGCGCTCGCCGCGACGTCGGCGGCCGTGGTTCTTGCCCCGCTGCTCCGGTCGCGGGCCAGGCCGCCGCGACTCAGCCCGGCCCGGCCTGCGGCCGCGAAGCTCTCAGCGATCGGACTCGCGGCGGCCGCAGCCTTTGTGCCGCTGATGGCGTGGAGCATCTCCCCGATGCCCTGGGCGGCCGTGGGATTCGGGCGGTTCTGCGCTACGATGATCCCGGAAGTCTACCCCGGGGTGCTCGATCAGGAGGAGATCGAACTGCTCAAGCGCGCGGAAGTCTGGCGCATCACTCTACGCATCGTCAATGGCGCGGTGCAGTACGAGCCCCAGGTCGGTGGAAGGCCCGGCGAAACGCTCACGGCAGCCATCAGGTCCAGCGTGGACGCCTGGATTGCAGACCACGAAAGCGAACTGCTCGCCGCGCTGCGCAAAGGGCGACAGCTCGGGGGCGAAGGGCCGTCATCCGCCGCCGCAGGCGGAGGCGCCGTGACGCGGTACTGCGCCTTCCTCGGCGAGGGGGTGAACGTTTCGGTAGCCGTGTCCGAGTCAACGGACGGCTTCCGCTGCTTCCACGGGGCCGGCAAGGTGCAGGCCTCCACCGAACCGGCCGACATGCGCCTTCAGCGTATGCTCGGCCACCTCAGCATGCTGGCGCGCAGCGACCCCGCCTCGGCCCGGTCCGTGCTCGTCGTCGCCTGCGGGGCGGGAGTGACGGCCGGCTCGTTCGTGCCCTACGAGAGCGTCGAGCGGATCGTCCTGTGTGACATCGAGCCGATGGTGCTCAAACGTGTAGCCCCGATGTTCGCCGCCGAGAACAATAACGTCCTGGACGACCGCCGCACACAGGTAGTCGTGGACGACGGACGGCATCTCGTCCGGACGACGAAGGAGACGTTCGACGTCATCACCTCCGATCCTCTGGACCCGTGGATTAAGGGGTGTGCGGCGCTCAACACCAGGGAGTACTACGAGATGTGCAAGGCCCGCCTCAACCCGGGCGGCGTGATGACGCTCTGGGTCCCCCTTTACGAGAGCGATTGGGAGACCGCTAGGACCTTCATCGCCACGTTCTTCCAGGTCTTCCCGAACGGTGTGCTCTGGAGCAACGAGGCCGAGGGCGAGGGCTACGACGCGGTCCTCCTCGGGTGGGTCGACCCCGTCGGGAAGATCAACGTGGACGACCTCCAGGATTGGCTGGACCGGCATCCGGCGGTGGCTGGATCGCTGGAGGAGGCCGGGTTCGGCTCCGGGCGCCTGCCGACGGAGGACTACGGGGAGACGTGCGAACTCTCGGTGGATCTGCTCGCCACCTACGCCGGGCAGGCGAGAGACATGGCGGGGTGGCTCCAGGGCGCGCAGATCAACACCGACCGGAACCTACGCCTGCAATACCTCGCGGGGATGGCGCTAAACCGCTACCTGGGCGGGCGACTGCTCAGGGACATCCTCGCCTACTATAGGTTCCCGGACAACCTGATCGAGGGCTCCGAGGCACGGCTGGCCGCCCTGGAGGAACAGATGGCGCAGTCGGGCCGCCACCCACCCGCCCGCGACGCCTGGTAGCGCGGTGGAGCCATCGCACGCCGGTGCCCTGCAGCTCTGCCAGCGGCAGGACGCTCCCGGCAAGCGCGGAAGACCGCAGGCTCAAGCGCGCGCATGGCCGGGACGCCGTCACTGCGGTGCGGCCTGCCCTTTGAACTGGCTCATGTAGAGGTCGTGGTAGAAGCCTCGCCGGGCCATCAGACCCTCGTGGCGGCCGCGCTCGACGATCCGTCCTTCGTTGATAACCAGGATCATGTCCGCGTCGCGGATCGTGCTGAGGCGATGGGCGATGACCAGGCTGGTGCGGCCCTTCATGAGGCGCCGCATCGCCTCCTGGATGTGCCGCTCGGTGCGAGTGTCCACGTTGCTGGTGGCCTCGTCCAGTATGAGGATGGCGTGGTCGGCCAGGATGGCCCGCGCGACGGTCAGCAGCTGGCGCTGCCCCTGGCTGAGGTTCGCACCGCGCTCCACGAGCTGCGTCCGATACCCCTGCGGAAGGTGCCGGATGAAGACGTCGGCGTTCGCCACCTCTGCCGCGGCAACGGCCTGCTCCTCCGATGCATCGGGCCGACCGTAGCGGATGTTGTCGATCACGGTGCCGCTGAACAGGAAGCTGTCCTGGAGGACGATGCCGAACTGCCGGCGCAGGTCGTCCTTACGGAACAGGCGGATGTCGCGCCCGTCGACCAGGATGGCGCCCGAATTGACATCGTAGAACCGCGACAGCACGTTGACGAGGGTCGTCTTCCCGGCGCCGGTCGGTCCCACCAGAGCGATGCGCTGGCCCGGCTTCGCTTGCAGGCTCACGTTCCTCAGCACGGGTACCTCCGGCTCGTACCCGAACGTCACGTCGTCGAAAACGACGTCGCCACGCACTCGCGCGAGAGGCAGCGCGTCCGGCGGGGCAATCATCTCCGGTTCCTCGTCAATGACCTCGAACACGCGCTCCGCCCCGGCCAGCGCCCCCTGCACCGCGTTGAAGAGGTTGGCCAGCTCGTTGAGCGGGCGGCCGAACTGCTGTGCGTACGCCATGAAGGCGATGATCGTGCCGACGGAGGCCCATCCGCGCACAACCATCCAGCCGCCCACTCCGGCCATGATGGCATAGCCCAGATTGTTGGTCATGTTCATCAGCGGCGGCAGCACCATGGCGAAGGTCATCGCCCGCGTGGCGGAGGCCCGCAGGCGGGCGTTGGCCTCGTCGAATGCCTGGACGGCCCGTTCCTCGCAGGCATAGGCCTTCACGACGCGCGCGCCCGAGATGCTCTCCTCGATGAGCCCGTTGAGCGCCCCCAGCGCTGCCTGCTGGTCGCGGTAGCCTTTCAGGGTGCGGGACGAGACCCACTTCACCAGCCAGAGCATCAGCGGCACGGTAGCCAGAGAGAGCAGCGCGAGCCGCCAGTTGACCCAGAGCATGATCGCCGCCGCGCCGAGTATCCTGATCAGGCCGGAGAACAGCCGGGACACGCTGTCGCTCAGCGTGGTGCTGACGTTCTCCAGGTCGTTCGTGAAGCGACTCATCAGCTCGCCGGTGGGCCGTTCGTCGAAGAAGCGCAGAGGCAGCATCTGGAGTCTGCCGAAGAGCGCGTTGCGCACCTCGTAGACCGTCCGCTGCGCCACGGAAACCATGAGGAAGGACTGCAACCAGGTCATCGCGGCTGAGGCCACTGCGACGGCCAGCATCAGCACGACGATGTGCGTCAGGCCCGGGAGGTTGCCGCGCATGATGTAGGCGTCAATGGCCGTCTTTAGCAGCAGAGGCGCAATCAGTGCGAGTCCTGTGGCGGCCACCACCAACACGAATATGGCGATCAGGATCATCGCCTGATGCCGCAGGTACCCCCACAGGCGGGCCAGTGCCGTCCATGCGTGCTTCGGCTTCTCGGCAGCCAGAAGCATCATGCGGCGCTGCGGCCCGCCGCCGCCGCCGATGCGAAAGTGCGGAACTTGTGGCTGCGGCCTCATTCACGATCTCCCTGCACGACTTCACTGTGCGGCTATGCGATGGGCGGGCGGTCGCCAAGCTGCGAGTCGTAGATCTCCCGGTAGAGGGGGCTCTCGACGATAAGGCGGCGATGAGTGCCCTCGGCCACCAGACGGCCGCCGTCTAGCACCAGTATCTTGTCAGCGTTCAGGACCGTGCTGATCCGCTGTGCGATCACAATGCTCGTGCTGCTCCTCATGGCCTCCCGCAGGGCCTTCTCGATCCGGGCTTCGGTCTCCACGTCCACGGAACTCGTGCTGTCGTCCAGGATCAGGACCGCAGGCCTGACCAGGAGCGCCCGGGCTATGGCGATCCGCTGCTTCTGGCCGCCAGACAGGTTCACTCCGCGCTGCCCCAAGAGCGTGTCATACCCGTCGGGGAGCGCGGCTATGAAGCCCTGCGCCTGAGCGATCCGGGCGGCAGCCATGACCTCCCCGTCCGACGCTTCGGGCCGTCCGTACCGGATGTTGTCGCGGATCGTGCCCGAGAAGAGGACGGATTCCTGCAGCGCGATGCCGATGTGGCGTCGAAGCTCCGTCTGAAGCAGGTCGCGCACATCCGCGCCGTCCAGCGTCACCCGACCTGATTCTGCGTCGTAGAAGCGCGTTATCAGGTGCACGAGGGTTGACTTGCCCGAACCGGTCGCTCCCAGAATCGCCAGCACTTGTCCGGGTTCGGCCACGAAGGAGATGCTGTCCAGCGCGGGATCCTGCGCGCCCTTGTACCGGAAGGTGACGTGCTCGAACCCGACGCGCCCCCTGGGGGAGAACTCGGTCCGCGCACGGGGCGCGTCTTGCACGTCCGGCTCACTGTTCAGGACCTCCGCGATGCGGCCGCCCGACGCGCCCGCCCGCGACAGCCGCACCAGCACCATGGCTACCATCCTCAACGACATCAACGTACGCTGAAGGTAGTTGGTGAAGGCGACCACCTGGCCGACCTTGAGGGTGCCGTAGGAGACCTCACGTCCCCCGAACCAGATCGCTGCCGCCACGGCCGCGTCGATCACCAGCATCATCAGGGGCATCACGGTTGCGGTGAACTGCATCGCCCGCGCCGTCCCGGAAGTCAGCGACCTGTTGGCATCCTGGAAGCGTGACTGCTCGTAGTCCGCCCGCGCAAACGCCTTCACGACCCGCACGCCGGCGATGTTCTCCTGCGTGACGCTGTTCAGACGGTCGAGCCGGTCCTGGACGCGGGTGAACATGGGATGGGACTTCTTGAAGAACTCAAACACGACGAAGGCCAGGACCGGCATCACCGCCAGGAGGATGAAGGCCAGCGACGGACAAGTCAGCACCGCCAACACCATGCTGCCCAGCAGCGTCAGGGGGGCCCGTATGCAGATGCGCAGCAGCGACAGGAGGGCATCCTGCACCTGCGTGGCATCATTGGTGAGCCGCGTGATCAGGTTGCCCGTCCCCAAGGAGTCCAGGTTGCGCACCGAGAGCGACTGCACCTTGCGGTACAGCGCCCCCCGCACGTCCGCGCCGAACCCCTGGGCCATCGGAACGATCAGCAGCGTGTTCAGGAGGCCGCACAGCATGCCGAGGAACGCCAGCCCGAGCATGAGCAGGCCCATCCGGGCCACCACGGACATGTCCCTGTTGGCGATGCCCGTGTCGACGATGGTCTGCATCAGCCGCGGCTGGAGCAGGTCTGCCGCGACCTCGGCCACCATCAGCAGCGGGGCCAGGGCGACGACCTTCACGTAAGGCCGCAGGTAGGGAAGAAGACGGGCGAGGGACCCGGCCGGATGCTCCTGAGAAGATCCGCCTGAGCCGCTCATCGCAGTGGACCCGGCACGGGCCCGCCCTTGCCGCCGTCGGCATTGGCGACTGGGCACACAAGAAACGGGCCTGCGGGGGGTTCAGGGAACATACGGCTCCTGCATGTCTCAGCGCGCTTTCGGCTGCACGGCGTCGCACCAGCGAACTGACAGCCATCGGTGGGAGTGTAGCGCGTTTTTCGCCGCAGTCAACCTCAACCGCGGTTCTCTGATGCGGTCTCGCAGTTCGAGCGCCCGCTGGGCCAGGCCGACCTCGAAATCCAGCTGGAACAGACCCACCTGCCCGACGACGCCGATGGCCATGTCGCTCCGCCAGGCGTCCCTAGCCGTGAGCGGGGCGCGTCTGCGGCCCGATGTAGGAAGTGGCGGCGACGATGTCATCGTACCACAGTGTCTTGTTGGGGTGCGTGCTGCTGGAGTGCACACAGATGATGACGTGGTTGGGCTTCAGGGCTTCGGTGTCGCGGAAGCGCAGGTTGCCGAAGTCGCCCCGCAGCTTCCCGTCCACCCAGAAGGCCACCCGTCCGTCGCGCCGGCCCGGCGCGTTCGCGGCCACCATGAGTTCGTAGCAGTGCCAACGGCCCCGCTCCGCGTTCAGGTTCGGGCGAGGGACGAAGCCCTCAGCGAACAGCCACTTGTTCTCCGAAGGCACCACGTCGCCGGTGGGGAAGAACAGGTCGCCCCACTTGCGGCCCTGATCCATGTGGTAGCAGTAGACGTTCATGTTGCCCGGAGGCGGGTATCCCGAGTCCCTTCTGGGCGGCAGCGTGTCCAGCAGCGCCACGAAGTGGCTGCGGCCGTCCGGCACCACGCCCGTGGCGCTGCCCATCTCGAGCGTCACGCCCGGCGCCCCCGCCAAAATGAGCATGCCCGTGTGGTGGCAGCCAGGGAACTCCTTCGCGTACTTCATGTAGTAGCGGACGTAGACGGTATCGAATCCCTCACCGAATTGCTTCACCGCGTTGTGATTCGACGGTTCGGTGTGGGTAATCTCGACGGCCTGGCGGCCGCTGTGCACGTTGTCCGGGTCACGCGTGATGACGAGCCTGTTGAAGGTGCTGTCCCACTTCTTGCCCTTCTGCCTTTCGGTGCCCTCCGCGATCGCGCCATCTTCAATGTCTTCGAAGCCGTCTGCGAAGACAACCGCCGGGTCGTTCTCGATGCCCACGTCCCCGGGGTACTGTGCCCCAATGCCGTCGCCTTCAGGAAGCGCTGGCATCATGGCCG
>LJUE01000122.1 GCA_001303885.1 Planctomycetes bacterium SM23_32
AAGTACCCCTGGGACCTGATAGGCCGGAACGCGGCCAAGATCGAGCAGGACTTCCGGGCCGCGTATGGGCCGCACCCGGCCGAGTCGCTCGACGAGCGCGTGGCCATCTGGGGGGACGAGGCGGACCTCTACATCGGCCAGGGGGTCGAGGTCCAGCCGTGGACCTTCATTGACTGCCGCGAAGGTCCGGTCATCATCGAGGACGGCGCGGTTGTCGGCACCCGTTCGGCCATCCAGGGGCCCGCCGTCATCGGCGCCGAGACGCACCTGCTCGCCGCCCGCGTGCGGGAGGGCACCTCCATCGGGCCGCTCTGCCGCGTCGGAGGGGAGGTCGAGGAGAGCATACTCCACGCGCACGTCAACAAGTACCACGCCGGCTTCCTGGGCCATAGCTACGTGGGCGAGTGGGTGAACCTGGGCGCCCTGACCACCAACAGCGACCTGAAGAACGATTACGGCAGCGTGACGGTCGCCCTGGGCGGGCGGCCCATGGACACCGGCTCGGCCAAGGTGGGCTCCTTCATCGGCGACCACACCAAGACAAGCATCGGCACCCTCTTGAACACCGGCACCGTCGTGGGCATCATGTGCAACCTGGTCGGCGGGGACGGGCTGCTTTCCAAGCACATCCCCTCCTTCTGCTGGTGGCTGAACGGCAGGGCGAGCAAGGGCCTGGGCCTGGCCCAGTCCCTGGAGACGGCGCGGGCCGCCATGGCGCGCCGAGGCGTGGAGTTGACGAACGCCATGACGGAGCTTATCAAATACACCGAAGAGCTGACCCGCGCCGAGAAGATGGAGAGGATCAAGAGGGACAGACGACGCGCTTTCCGGTAGGCAGTCTCAGCGAGAGGACACGATGGACAAGGACGAGATACTGGAACGGGTTTGCGAGGTGATCAGCGACGTGCTGGGGGTCAACCTCTCCGACATCACGCCGGAGTCGCGTTTCGTGGAGGACCTGGGGGCCGAGTCGATCCAGAGCGTGGAGCTCGTGGCCGCCTTCGAGGAGGAGTTCGAGATCGAAATGGACGAGGAGGCCGCCCTCCAGGTCGACACGGTCGGCAAGGCGGTGGACTTCATCGCCGAAGTCATCGCCGAGCAGACCGGAGAGTGAGCCCGCCGGCCCAACCGGCGCTCTGACGGCGTCTTGAGCGCTCTGTGTGCGCCGCCGGTCGGCTGCGCCCTTCCCCGTTTCCCATGCCTGTCTAAGGAGGTCCCGTGGAAGTCATCATCACGCAAGACTACGACGCGATGAGTGAGCGCGGCGCGCAGATCGTCATTGACGCGCTGCGGAACAGGCCCGACATCGTGCTCGGCCTGGCCACCGGCAGCACGCCCGAGGGCATCTACGAGCGCCTGGTCGCCGCGCACAGGAACGACGGGCTGGACTTCTCGCAGGCCGTCACCTTCAACCTGGACGAGTACGTCGGCCTCGGCCCGGACCACGACCAGAGCTACCGCTCCTTCATGAACGCCAAGCTGTTCAACCACGTCAACGTGGACGTGGCGCGGACCCACGTGCCCGACGGCCTCGCCGTTGACCCCGCGGCGCACTGCGCGCAATACGAGCGGATGATCCGCCAGGCGGGAGGCATAGACCTGCAGGTGCTGGGCATCGGGCGGGACGGTCACATCGCCTTCAACGAACCGGGCACCTCCCTGGGGTCGCGCACGCACGTGGCCTGCCTGACCCGCCAGACCGTGGAGGACAACGCCCGCTTCTTCGACGACGCCGCGCAGGTGCCGCGCTTCGCCATCACCATGGGCATCGGCACCATCCTGGAGGCGCGGACCTGCCTGCTGCTGGCCTGCGGCGCCAACAAGGCGCCCGCCGTGAGAGCGGCCCTCGAGGGCCCGATCACGTCCATGACCACCGCCTCTGCCCTCCAGCTCCATCCCGACACGACGGCCATCGTGGACGAGGCGGCCGCCGCCGAACTGGAGCTGCTCGACTACTACCGCTGGCAGCAGGAGAACCGCCTCGCCTGACCGCCCGCTGGCGACCATGGCCGGCCCCGCTCACGCCCGGCCCCCTCCTGCATGGCTCTATGAGCAAAGACCTCACTACCGGCGGGATCGCGGCCACCATCTTCGAGCTGGCCTGGCCGACGGCGCTCGCCATGTCCCTCCAGACGGCCTTCCGCATCGCCGACGGCGTCTTCGTAGGCATGATCGGCCACAAGGCGTTCGCGGCCGTCACCGTCATCTTTCCCATCTTCTTCCTGATGCTCGGGTTCGCCTCGATGATCGGCGTGGGGTGCACGTCGCTGATCGCCCGTTGCATCGGCGGCCTGCGCAGGGAACAGGCCGTCAGCGCCGCCGGCCACGGCTTCGCCCTGGCGGCCCTGTTCGGCGTGAGCTTCGTTGCGCTCGGGCTCACCTTCCAGCGCGCGCTCTACCGCCTGATGGGCATCGAAGAGACGCTCATGCCGATGGTCGTCGAGTACGGCACGTGGCTGTTCCTGTGGGCGCCGTTCGTGTTCGTGGGCGAGGCGGCGGGCAGCATACTGCGCGCCGAGGGCGACATGAAAACGCCCCTGAAGATCATGGCAGCCGCCGTGGTGCTGAACGCCGTGCTGGACCCCCTGCTCATCTTCGGCATCGGCCCGTTCCCGCGGCTCGAGCTGACCGGCGCCGCGTTGGCCACCTTCCTGGCGCGCGTCTTCGGCTGCGTGCTCATCATGGAACACGTCTTGAGGGGGCGCACGGGCGTGCAGCCCCGCTTCCGGGGGTTCCGGCCCCGGGCCCGGACGCTGGGCAGCATCCTCTGGGTCGGGCTCCCCGCCTCGATCAACCACGTCATCATGGGCCTGACGGGCATGGTCTTCATCTGGATCCTCACGCGGTTCGGGGCCGAGGCGGTGGCCGCCTACGGCGCGCTGGCCCGGCTGAACGGGATCGTCATCCTGCCGTGCCTCGGCCTGGGCACGGCCGTGCTCGCCATCGTGGGGCAGTGCGTCGGGGCGGAGCTCTTCGGGCGGGCCGAGAAGGTCACCTGGAGGGCCGTCCTCTACGCCGTCGTCGTCATGGAGGGGATGGGGCTCCTGTTCTTCCTGACCCCCGGGCTGTGGCCCCGCATCTTCGTGCGGGAGCCAGACGTGGTGCGCTACGCGGCCGTGGGGCTGCGAGTCACGTCGCTTTCTTACATGTTCATGGGCGCCAGCATCGTGGTGGCGGCCGCCTTCCAGGGCGCCGGGCACGGTCTGCCCGCGCTGGTCGTCACCCTGTTGCGGCTGGTCATCATCGCCGTCCCCGCCGCCTATGTCCTGTCCGTTGCCGTGGGCCTGACGGGTTTCTGGATCGCCCTGGCCGCTGCCTCGGTGGCTGCCGGGGTTGTCAGCGCCGTCTGGTTCAAGGCGGGCACGTGGAAGCGCCCGTCCCGGCTCTGAGCACTGCGAGCCCCCTCACGGCGCTTGATTCTAAGTGCCGAATTGAAATTTGCGATATTTCTGCCCTTTATCCTTGACATATTGAATGGACGCGGGTATAATGGTGGGCAGAAAGGAGTAGCACGGCATGGAGCCGACCCAACTGCGCTGTGCCCGATGCGGCAAGCCGATGACGATCGCCCGTTTCCGCTGCGAGGCGTGTGACGTGACCGTCGAGGGCACCTTCGAGGTGCCCCCGCTGGGGCGGCTGACCCTGCCCGACCAGGTCTTCGTCGCCAGCTTCGTACGCGCCCACGGCAACATCAGGAAGATGGAGGGCCTCTACGGCATCAGCTACCCCACCGTGAAGAACCGGCTGAACGCCATCGTGCGCGAGCTGGACGCCGCCCTTCAGGGGCCGGAGGACCCGGGCCTGGTCCTGGACCGGCTCGCGCGGGGGGACATAACCGTCGCGGAAGCCTTGAGGATGCTGCCGGAGCCATGATGCCTCCCGTGCTCATCATCATCGGGATCGGGCGAAGGACCATTCCGCTGCCCGTCATCCTGTTCTGGCCCCTCCTGCCGGCCCTGTTCGTCGTCGCGCAGGTGGTCCTGCCCTTCGTGGCCATCCGGGGCACCACCATGGGGCAGCGCGTCCGCATGCCCCTGGCGTTGGCGATGCTGGTCGGGTCGCTGCGCGGCCTGAGCGTGAACGTGGAGGCAGGCAACGGCCACAAGGTGAGGGTCCGCGTCCTCTGAGGAGGGCGGAGGCCCCGAAGAAAGGAGCCGAGGGAAGATGGACGAGAACCGCAAGAAGGTGCTCGAGATGCTGTCGGAAGGCAAGATCACCGTCGAGGAGGCAGACCGCCTGCTCGACCGCCTCGAAGGGGCGGCGGCAGCGGCCTCTGAGCCGGCCGGCACGGTCGGCGGGGTGGACATGAGCGTGAAGGCCGCCGAGCGGCCGGTGCCGCAGGAGCCCCGCTTCCTGCGCGTCCTGGTGGACTCGGCCAGCGGCGACAAGGTCAACGTGCGCGTGCCGATGGCCCTGATCCGCACGGGCATCAAGCTCAAGGCGTTGCTGCCCGAGCACGCCCGCGAGGCGATGGAGGACCACGGCCTCGACCTGAGCGCGCTCTCCGAGCTCGACCCTGACGAGATAATCACGGCGCTGGCCGAGCTGACCGTGGACGTAGACTCCCAGAGCGGCGACGCGGTGCGCATCTTCTGCGAATAGCCGCTGCCCCGCCCTACGCCCGGCAGGTAATGAGCCCGCGCTCCTCGTCGAGCTCGAAGCGGGCCGGCAGGAACTGCTCGATCACCCAGACGTTGGTGCGGCAGTGGTCGGTGATGCCGGCGACGCGGACCTTCGACTCGCCGCCGGCCAGCGCCAGATAGGGCAGCACCTGATCGGCCATGTGGTCGTCGAGGCAGGCCCCGCCGCTCATGAGCCACTTCAGGTCCCGCCCGCAAGCGACGCCCACCTTCTCGGCGCGCTTGCCGCGCTCGCCCAGGCTCGAGGCGCCGAGCCGGCAGTTCTCATACTCGGCCGTGGCCTGGATGGCGCTGCCGGTGGAGAGCGACTGCACATAGCCGGGCACCGCATGGTCCACCTGCACGAGGGTGGCGAGCCCTTCGACCTGCCGCTCGGCCACGCGAGTGCGCTGCAGGTCCGTGCTGGCGATGCTGCGGGCGGTGACCCTCTGCAGGCCGCTGCGGGAGGTCAGCTCCAGCGGTGTGAGCGGGCCGGGCGTGACGAGCACGCGGATCCGGCCGCCCCCCCTGGGATAGAAGCCCGCCTGCACGTCCAGCAGGCGCACGCCCAACCCGATCTGCCCCAATGAGTAGCAGCAGACCTGCTCGAGGTAATCGGTCGTGGGCGACCACTTGACGTGCGTGCCGCCGGAGACCTCCAGCTCCACCATGCGGTCGGCCCTGGCCAGGGCCAGCACGGCGGCCTGGAGCACCAGGACTACCGAACCGGCCGTGCCGACGTCCACCGAGACGCCCTGAGGCGGCTGGAGGGCGCGCGGGCGGAAGACCAGCTCCGTCGAGCCCATCTTCGCCCCCCCGAGCGCAGCGTCGCAGAGCCGGGAGACCGCCGTGACCGCGCTGAGGTGCTGCGCCGCCAGCCCGGGCGTCGGGCGCCCTTTGCGGATGTTGTAGATGCGGCAGGCCTGCCCCGTGGCCGCCGATAGGCCCAGCGCCGTGCGCAGTATCTGCCCCCCGCCCTCCAGGTAGCTGCCGTCCATCTCGATGCAGTCCATGCCCGGCCCTCCGGCGCCTGAAGTGACCATTATAGGCCCCGATCAGCCGAAGCGCCAGCCGTGCAGGAGCGTTTTGCACCGGCCCGCGCCAGCCGGTAGAATCCTGCCGGAAGGAGGCGCCATGCACTACGTCAGGCTGGGGCGCACGGGCGAGCGGGTCTCGCGCATCGGGTTCGGCGGCTTCCCCATCTGCGCCGTCAACTACGCCCGGGGCTGGGACCCCTACTCGCAGGATGGGCGCGCCGTCGCCGTGCGCACCGTGCAGCGTGCCGTCGCATTGGGCATCAACTACATAGACACGGCCGCCGCTTACGGCGAGGGGCACAGCGAGCGCATCATCGGCGAGGCCATCGCCGGACGCCGCGACGAGCTGTTCGTCGCCACCAAGGTGGTGCTCGGCCTGGACGGCCCCCGGACGACGGCGAGCGTGCGCGAGTCCATGGAGCGCCTGGGCACCGACCGATTGGACCTCATCCAGTTCCACGGCGGCGTCTACACCGACGAGGTGAACCGCCACCTGCTCAGAGGAGGCCCGATGGACGCCCTGCTCGCGTTGCGGGACCGGGGCGAGGTGCGGTTCGTCGGCGCCACGACCGAAGAGCCCTTCAGCCTGCTGCCGCTGATGCGGACCGGCCTGCTGGACGTCATCCAGGTGCGCTACAACCTGATCTACCAGTCCGCCGCCCACCATGTGCTGGACGAGGCGCGGGAGCGGGACATCGGCGTCACCCTGATGCGCCCTCTCACCTCGGGCATCTTCCAGCACCTGGCCGGCAGGCTCCTGCCCGAGCTGGCCGACTGCGACCTCTACGCGGCCTGCCTGAAGTACGTGCTGGCCGACTCGCGCGTGCACGTAGCCAACGTAGGGATGCGCTGGCCCCAGGAGGTGGAGGCCAACGTGCGCCTGGCCGAGCGCTTCGAGCCGCCCTTCGACGTGGCCGACCTGCCCCGGGGCACCAACAAGGTCTACGACGCCATGGACGCCGACGAGGGCCTGAGTCGGCCATGAACCGCGCCCTGCCGACACTGCTCCTGCTGGCGACGCTCCCGGCGGGGGCCGGCGGCCCCGCGTTGGAAGTCGGCGAGATGATCCGCAACGGCGACTTCGCCGCCGGCATGGCGGGATGGTGGTCCTGGACCAGGCCCGGTGACAGCGCCCGGGCGGAAGTCGTGGGCGGCAGACTCCACGCCCGGGTCGAGCGGGCCACCGACTGGTGGGCGGCGAACGTCTACCAGACCTTCGGCACGCTCAGGCCCGGCTGGCGCTACCGGCTCGGCTTCACAGCCCGCAAGCGAGGCCCGAGCAGCGTCATGCGCATCGGTTTCAGCGCGGGCGCCGAGCCGTCCGGGTTGAGGGCGCCGTGGTCCGGGCCCACGCCGTCACGCTGACCGACGTGGAGCAGGCCTACGCCTTCGAGTTCGAGCTGGCAGGCGACGAGCCCCTGGAGCACGGGAACGTGGCATTCTGGGTCGGCGCGCTCCCGGAGGTCTGGCTCAACGACGTCTCGCTGCTCGGCCCGACCAGGGCACCGACAAGCTGGGCCGGCCTGACCACTGCCCTGACCGCCACGGGCGAACACGTCGTCGTGGAGCTGGGCAAGCGCGAGCCGCTGCTCCATGACGGCCAGTTCGGCATGCGGCACTTCCCGGACGGAGCCCTGGCGGTGGTCGGCGGGCTCGGGCCGCTGGCCGGGCGCATCTGGCGCATCGGGCTCATGGGCCATTCGAGCACGCGCGAGAACGTCCTCTTGCTCCTCGGCGCGCTGCAGGGGATACTCACGGCAGAGGGCGCGGCGCGGATGGGCGGCCCAGCTGCTGCCGAAGCCGTCTACGCCGGCGACTGACGCCCGCACAGGAGGGACCGGATGCGCATCATCGTGGACCAGATCGGTCCGGGCGGCAGGGAAGAGAACATGGCGCGCGTGGGCGTCGTCTTCCCCGCCTACAACGAGCAACGCCGCGTCGAGGAGGCCGTCCGGGCGGCGCTCGGCGTCGGGGTCGGACTGGTCGTGTGCGTCAACGACTGCTCCGCCGACGCGACCGGCGAGATACTGGACAGGCTGGCCGCACACGAGCTCCGCGTCGAGGCGCTGCACCACGAGGTGAACCAGGGCAAGCAGGCAGCCGTCAAGCACGGCCTGGAAGCGGCCGTGGCGCGCCCCGGTCCCGAGGTCTTCGCCGTGCTCGACGCCGACATGCAGGACGACCCCGCACTGCTGCCGGGCCTCTGTCACCACGTCGGGCGCTATGACCTGGTGATCGGCCACCGCGGGCGCGGCGACATGCCCCCCCACCGACGCCTGGCCAACCTGCTGGCCAACGCCCCCTACCGCTTCCTGGCCGGCATTACGCTCAACGACATCCAGAGCGGCTACCGCGCCTACTCACGTGAAGCGGCGGAGTATCTGGCGCGGCACCTCACGGTGCGGGGCCGCTACACATTGGAGCACACTTCGATGCTTCTGTTTGGCCGGCTGGCGCGCGAGCGTGGCCGCGACTTCCACATCGCCGAGGTGCCCGTCCCCTACAGCTACGCCGAGGCCCAGAGCAGCATCCGGTGGCGCGACAACCTGCAGCTGACCTGGGCCTCGCTGTATCACGCGGCGGCGCTTGCGCGGTTGCGGGCGTAAGCGCCCGCGTGTGTCGGCCGCACCTCCTTCAGCGGCCGGCGCCGGAGCACGTCGCCCTGGCCGACCAGTGCCAATCCATAGCCGCCGAGGTCCGGCACGGCCTCCTGGAGCATGGGCACGAATGACCGTGCCTTAGGCGGCGCGTTGCGCTCCATGCCGAGCAGCGCCGCCTCGCGGAACGGCCGCGAGTCAACGTAAGCACGCACGTTGGCCACCTCGGGCAGGTGTTCGCTCACGGCCAGATAGCGCGGCTCAGCGCCCAGCACTTCGCCGCTCGCCACGGCGTCCAGCACCGGTTTGAGCGCCTCGGCATCCTTCGAACCGACGACAAAGCCGTCCACGAACGCAAACGAGAACCCGGCGGGGCCGGCGATGTTGCGCAGCGTGTGGTAGTCCTGCCCGTTGTAGCCTTCCGTGATGAGCTGCCAGCCCATCTGCGCGGCCTCGGGCGAGGCGGCGAACCGCTCGACGAGGCCCTTCAGCGCGTCCCGATCCTGCACGGCGAAGCCGATGAGCAGCGCCAGGTCGCTCGGTCGCGGCTTGCCGCCCCTTGCCATCTGCTCCGCGGCGGGCGCCCGCACCGCAAGGAACGCCTCGCTGCCGATGGTCGGCAGCAGCTCCCATTCCACGTTCACGGCGAACGCGTGGTCAACCTGGTCAACGCCGGCGCGGAAGTTCTGCACGCCGACTTCGCCCTCGTTCTGGCGGACGGTCTCCTCGATGAGGGAATAGAGCGTCTCGCCGTACCCGATCTGGACCGACGCGAGCAGGGCGTAGTCGCGCGGCACGACGGATGCGCAGCGCGATG
>LJUE01000123.1 GCA_001303885.1 Planctomycetes bacterium SM23_32
CGAGGCCTTCGAGCTGGCCCTGCGCGCCGCCGTGGCCCTGCACTGCGCCCTGAGCCGCCCCACTTCCTTCGACCGCAAGAACTACTACTACCCCGACCTGCCCAAGAACTACCAGATCAGCCAGAACCACTGCAACCTGGGCACCGACGGTTTCCTGGAGATCCCCGGGGACGGCGAGCGGCGCCGGGTCGGCATCCTGAACGTCCACCTAGAAGAAGACGCGGGCAAGAACCTGCACGTCGAGCGGCCCGGCGCCGACTACAGCCTGGTGGACCTGAACCGCGCCGGCACGCCGCTGCTGGAGATCGTCAGCGCCCCCGACCTGCACGACGTCGAGGAGGCCGACGCCTACATGCAGACGCTGCGCCAGGTGCTGCTCTACACCCGGGTCTCGGACTGCAAGATGCAGGAGGGGTCGCTGCGCTTCGAGGCGAGCATCAGCATGCGGCCGGCCGGAAGTGACGGGCTCGGCACGCGGGTGGAGATCAAGAACCTGAACTCGATGAAGGCCGTGCGCGGGGCGCTCGCCTTCGAGGTGGGCCGCCAGGGAAGGCTCCTCAGGAAAGGGCAGGCCGTCCAGCAGGAGACGCGCCTCTGGGACGAGGTCCGGGAGCGCACGGCCCGCATGCGCTCCAAAGAGGAGGCGCAGGACTACCGCTACTTCCCCGAGCCGGACCTGCTGCCCGTCGAGGTGGACGACGAGATGCTGGAGCGGGTCCGCGCCGCCGTGCCGGAGCTGCCGCTGGAACGGCGGCGGCGGTTCGCCGAGCAGCTCGGGCTCAGCGACTACGAGGCCCGGGTGCTCACCGACGACCGGGAGCTGGCCGACTACTTCGAGGCCTGCCTGGCGGCCCACGACAGCCCCAAGAGCATCGCCAACTGGCTCATGAACGAGGTGCTCCGCGAGCTGAGGGCACGCGGCATCGGCATTGGCGCGTTCGCCATCGAGCCGGAGCGGCTGGCCGGGCTTGTGGGCCTGACCGACGAAGGGACGATCAACGCCGCCGTCGCGCGCGCCGTCATGGGCAGGATGATCGAGACGGGCGAGGATGCCGCGACGCTGGTCAGCGAGGAGGGCCTGGAGCAGGTCAGCGACGAGTCGGCGCTGGAGGGCGTCATCGAGCAGGTGATCGCGGAGAACCCCCAGGCCGTGCAGGACTACCTGGCCGGCAAGGAGCAGGCCGTCGGGCCGCTGGTGGGCCAGGTGATGCGGGCCACCGGCGGCACGGCCGACCCCCGGCTGGCCAACCGGATGCTGCGCGCGAAGCTGGACGCCATGGACGGCTGAAGAGGGGCGAGGGCCGTGAGGAGGACGACGGCATGCAGTGGCTGGAGCTGACGTCGGAGGATTTCGAGCAGGCCGTGCGGCGGGCCGACGGGCTCTGCCTGCTGCCGTTCGGCGCCGTCGAGCGCCACGGCCCCCACCTGCCCATCGGCGCCGACCAGATCACGGCGGACGCCGTCGCCCGCGCCGCCGCCGAGGAGGAGCCGGCCGTCGTCTTCCCCTCCTACTGCTTAGGCAAGATCTTCACCGCCCGGCACTACGCCGGCACGCTGGCGCTGACCCGCCGCCTGCTGCTGCCCTTGCTGGAGGCCACGGTGGAGGAGATCGCGCGCAACGGGTTCGACAGAATCCTCATCGTCAACGGCCACGGCGGCAACAGGAGCCTGCTGCACTTCTTCCTGCGCTCCCTGCTGGAGGAGCCGCGCGACTACGTCGTCTACGCCAGCGACTACTACGAGATGGAGGAGGGCCCGCGCCGCATGTGGCACGAGATGCGCGCCAGCGACTACGGCGGCCACGCCGACGAGATGGAGACCAGCATGATGCTCCACGTCCGGCCCGACCTGGTGGACATGGACCTCGTGCCGGAGGTCGAGGACGGGCTCTCGCGCGGGCGCACGGCCGACCTGCCCGGCCTGAGCACTTCGATAAGCTGGTACGCCGACCACCCCACCCACTACGCCGGCGACGCGCGCGAGGCCACGCCCGAGAAGGGCGCGTTCATGTTCCGCGCGTGCGTGGAGAAGGTCGTGAGGCAGATGCGGGCCATCAAGGCGGACGAGATGAGCCCGGCGCTCCAGCAGGAGTTCTACCGAAGGTCGGATCACTCCGGCGCGCCGTAGACCTGCGGCGGCCCGAGGCATTCGGGGAACCTGTCCCGGAGCGCGCGCCGGACCTCGTAGCAGAACTGGCAGGCGTCCACGTATTCAACCGCGTGCGCCACGCCGTACTGCTCGGCCAGCGCCGTCGGCCCGCCCCTGAGCAGCGGCCCGACGATGGGGTGGGCGTCCGGGTCGTAGCCGGCCACCAGCTCGGCGAAGGGGGTGCGCCACATGTTGCCCATCAGCAGGCCCTGGCAGAGGTGCACGTTGCCATAGGCGTCTGCATGGACGCGCCCGGGGTCGGCCAGGTTCTCGTGGGGGCACTCGGCGAACCGGCCGCATGGCCGCGTCGGCAGGCTGGGCGCGAGCGTCTCGGCGGCGCGGCCGCGGAACATCACGCCGCCGGTCACGGCCGGCTCGCCCCCTTCGCCCTGCCCGACGGAGGGCGGCTCGGTCCGCAGTTCGGACACGCCCACGCCGAGCGCCCGGGCGGCGACCAGGGCGTTCTGGGCCGGGCTGGGCTCCTGCTCGCCGTAGTGGAGCGGGTCATCGCTCACGCAGAGGCTGGAGAGCCCCGCCTGGCAGAGGGGGGCCAGCCAGGCTTCGGCGTCCTCGGGCGAGGTGGCCCAGTAGCCGTTGGTGACGATCCCCGCCTTGAAGCCCTTCTGCGCGGCCAGACTGACCCCTTCCAGCAGGATGGGGTAGAAGAGGAACGGCTCGCCGCCCTCGAAGAACACGCCCTCGATCGTGCCGAGGCCGGTGAGGTCGTCCAGCGCCCGGCGGATCTGCGCCAGCGTGAACGTGCCCGGCGCGTCGGGCGCGCCGAAGACGAAGCAGTGGTCGCACCGGCTGGTGCACTTGTAGGTCAGCAGGAAGTGGACGCCTTTCAGCATGGCGGCGTCTCCGCGTGTTGGCGGCCCGGATGGGCGGGCGGATTCAACGGTCGAGCCTTCTGTAGAGGACCCAGTACTTCCGGCCCGGGCCGCGATGGAAGTAGAGCTCGAGGCGCTCGCACGTCGTGGTCTCGACCACGTAATGGTCCCGGTGGCGGCGGCGCCACCACGTCTTGCGGAAGTCGAAGGAGCGCCAGCGCCGCTCCACGTCGGCTACCTCGTACTCCCTGCCCCGCCAGGCGAAGGAGGCCGGCAGCCCGGACTCGCGGGAGCGGCGCACCTCGATCTCGTCGCCGATGAACTCCGTCATCGGGCGGTTCCCTTCCGCGAGGGACACCTGCGATTACCTACAGGAGAGCCCGAGCGAAAGCAAGGGCCGGCGTCACCGCCCGACGGCTCACTGCTGCTGCGCCAGCTGGTCCAGGAGCTTCATGACCGACGGCTCGTCGCCCTCGATCAGCACCGGCCCCAGGGCGCCGCGCGCGTGCACGGCGTGCAGGAGCACGTCAATGCACATCATCTGCCGCTGCGGCGTCGCGCAGTCCGGCCAGTCGCGGCAGAACTCCGCAACCGGCTCGGGACATCCCGTGACCAGGTTCCGGTCGCGGTAGAGCCGGCGCCAGGACTCCCACGTGAACTCGTGCCCGCAGGCCGCGCATTGCAGGCGTTCGGCGCGCCGTTTCTGGCGCTTGCGGTAGGCGCGCCAAGGCATCTGACGGCCGCACTGCGGGCAGACGAGCCTCCCCGGTTCGTGCAGGGCCGCCCCGCCGCACCGGGGGCACTCGACCTGCTCGGGCTCAGCCTCGCCGCCGGCGGCATGGGCGGCCGCGTCGCGGTCCGGGCGCCTGATCCGCCGGCCGCAGTGCGGGCACGGCAGCCACACGCGGCGGCTGACCGAGCTGCGGTAGCCCTGCCAGGTCCATTCCTTGCCGCAGGCGCGGCACGTGAGGCGGTTCTCGGCGTAATGCCAGTCCAGGCGCCGCGTGCAGTCGAAGCAGAGCGGCACGTGCCGCAGAGCCTGGCGGCACTGCACCCACGTGAGCCGCCGCCGGCACTCCGGACAGGGAAACTGCGGGTCGGAGCCTGGCCGGGCCTGCCGCCGTGCGCGGCGCTTCGGCCGATGGACGATCTCGCCGCACTCAGGGCACGGCACCTCGCCCTCGCTGATCGCACGGTGCACGGCGAGCACGTCGTGGCAGCGGGCGTCCAGCCCCCAGCCGACGCGGGCGAGCAGGCCCTCGTCGTAGAAGCCCGCCTTGCCGGCGGCGTAGAGGCGCCGGATGAGGGCCGGCCTCACCGGCGGAGCCCAACGCGCCTGGCTCTCGGGCGGCATCGGCTTACGCCTCCGCCGGGGGCCAGTAGCGGCGTGCGTCGCCCCCGGCGCCGACCACGAAGTGGCGGTCGGCCTCGTAGAGGGCGGGCGGCTCAATGAGGCGGTGCTGTTTGCGGACCACGCCTTCCGGCACGCTGCGCTGCCGCTCCTGGTTACGCTCGAGGACCTCCGCCAGGCTTACGTCGAAGAAGTAGCTCACGATCTCGGCCCCGCACCAGCGCGCCGCCTGCACGGGCATGCTGCGGAGCGCCTCGGAGTAGTTGGTGGCGTCGAACGTCGCCTCCTCGCCCTCGCGCAGCCGCTCGCGCAGGCGGTCCATGCATCGCTGGAAGACCAGGTAGTTCTGGCTCTGGTCGGCCGGATCGCCGGTGAGCTCCTGGCGCATGCGGTCGGAGGAGACGATGGTCGTGTGCGCGAGGTGCTCGAGCGCCCAACTCGACTTGCCGCATCCGGCCGAGCCCACCAGCAGGTGCAGCCGCCCCCGGGGCAGCGAGCGCTCCTGGCGCAGCCGCTCGACGAACCACTGCTCTTCACCCATGCGCGCGATCAGCTCGAAGTAGCGGAGCGCGTTCAGGCCGCGGTGCAGCTCGGCGGGCTCCTGCCAGCCGCACTGCTGCACGCGCTCCGGCCCGAGCGGGCCGGCGTAGGGGCCGTCGAAAGCGCCAAGCCCCTGGGCCCGCCGCCGGAAGGCTTCCAGCGCATCGCCGGCCTGCCCCTGGTCCCCGCCCGCCGCGCGCAGCTCCGCCCGCCCCAGGTGATAAAGCGCCCGGAGGTCGAGCCGGCACGACATCCTGCGGTATGTGGCCGCCGGCGCGCCCGACCTCACCAGGCCGACGGCCTTGCTGTGCGCCAGGATGAGCGCCGCCGCGTGCTCGCGCACGGCGAACGGCAGGCCCCACGCCCGCATCCGGTCCCGCATCAGGCGCACGCTCTCGCGCGCGTGCGGCACCGCAAGGCGGGAACGGCCCGGCCGGGGCGAGCAGACCTCAGGCAACCCCACGTGCTGGAAGAGGGCCGCCACGTAGGCGGCCGGCATGCCCGTCCACCACGGGCGAAGGGCGGGCGGCCCCGACGGCTCGGACGCCGGCGGCGGGTCCTCCAGCAGCGCGTCCATCACGGCCTGCGTGTGCTCCAGGAGCGAGCGCTCGCCGCAGGGGAGGTCCCGCAGCGTGGAGAGGAAGGGGAGTTCCTCGGGGCGGCGGTCCAGCGCGACGGCCAGGTCAAGCCGCTCCGCGCTTGCGAGGCGTGCCGGGAAGCTCTTCATGGCGCAGGGAGGCCGAAGCGGGGAACATCCGGCCCACCGCCGCGTCCGGGACGACGGACCGGAACGGCGTTTCTACCACAACCACGCCGTTGAGCACAAACTCCCTGCGCACCCGTCGCCCCACGGCGCACGTCAGCTCGTAGGGGATGCGTTCCACCCGCGCGGCCATCTCCTCCACGCCGATGTAGGCGTCGCCCTGTTGGCCATAGATGACGACTTCGTCGCCGAGCGTCGCGTCGGGCACGTCGGTCACGTCCACCAGCGTCTGGTCCATGCACACGCGGCCGACCACGGGAACGCGACGGCCCCGCACCAGCACCTCGCCCTCGTTCGAGAACTGGCGGATGAACCCGTCGTGGTAGCCGACAGGGAGGGTGGCGATGACGGAGTCCCGCCACGTGGTGAAGGTGTGGCCGTAGCCTATCTTCTCCCCCTTGGGCATGCGCTTGCAGTGAGAGATGCGCGTGCGCATGGAGAGCACAGGCCGCAGGCCGGCGGCCTCCCTCAGGCCGGGGCGCGAGCAGAGCCCGTAGAGGATGAGGCCGGGCCTCACCCCGTCGAAGTGCGAATCGGGCACGCGCAGCACGCCGTTGCTGTTGGCCATGTGCACAAACGGCAGCTCCATGCCGGCCCGCTTGAGCTGAAGGAGCACGGACCGGAACCGCCTGACCTGTTCGTGGCTGAAGCTCAGGTCGTCGGCGTCCGAGCAGGCGAAGTGGCTGAAGATGCCCGCTATGCGCAGGCCGGCCAGCCGGCACATGCGCAGGATGGCGGTCGCCGCCGTCTCCCAGTCCAGGCCCATGCGGCGCATGCCGGTGTCCACGTTCACGTGGACGGGCGCCCGCACGCCGCGCGCCAAGGCCTTGCCCGACAGGGCGGCGGCAAAGCCCTCCTCGGCGATGCAGGCAATGACGTCGTTTTCGAGGATGACGCCTACGTCCTCCTCGGGCACGGCGGCGAGCAGGATGATGGGTTTGTGAATGCCGGCCGCCCGCAGGTCAATGGCTTCTTCGGTCATGGCCACGCCGAACATGTCAACGCCGGCGGCGCTGAGGGTGTGGCAGACCACCGGCGCCCCGTGGCCGTAGGCGTCCGCCTTGACCGCCGCGCATATCTTGCGCTCCCCCACCAGCCGTCGTATCATCCGCACGTTGTGCGCCAGGGCGTCCAGGTCAATGCGGGCAATCGTGGGCCGGGCCATCAAAGCCTTCGAGTCGAAGCAGGCACGGGGCACGCGCGGGCGCGCGACAAGCGAAGCCCGATTATAGACACCCCTCTTGAGCCGAAGCAAAAGCCCCGGTGCCGAATTGGCGACAGGGCTCCAGAAGGGCCTTGCAGGCCACCTCAGCCCTTGGGGGCCGCCGCGAAATGTCTGGCG
>LJUE01000124.1 GCA_001303885.1 Planctomycetes bacterium SM23_32
TCCGCCGCCTGCCGACGGCTGTCAAACGAAGGGCCGGCCTTGCCGGAGAAGCCACCGACGAGGCGCCAGGGCGGGCCTGAGAGCACGCGGCGGCATTAAGAGTTGACAAAGGGTCGGGCTGCGTATACCTTTATAGGGACTCAGTTCTCAGGAATAGCGAGCGTACGCGCCCGTCGGGCCGAATCGGCAGGCCGCATGTCCCGGCGGGAGCGGCGTAAGTCGGCACCGACAGGAGAGAGGCAATGGCCGCCGCCAAACGCAGTTCCGGTTCGGGAATCGTCGTGGCACTCGTCATCTTCGCGCTGTTGGCCGTCGTGGGCCTGGGATTCGCCATCTGGTTCTACCAGCAGCTCTCCCTGGCCAGGGCGGCCATTGTGGCCGACCAGGCGGCCTTCAAGAACAGCGTGGCCGCCGAGTTCGCCGCCAACGGGTGGAAGCTGACGACGCAGACCCCCTCGGACCTGGGCGTCTCCTATGCGGCCGAGAGCTACAGCGACGTGACGCAGAAGCTCAAGGAGGCGGCCGAGTACGAGAAGGTCACGCTTCCCCTGCTGGGCTGGGAGAGCCTGGAAGGCATCCAGACGGCGATGGCCGAGTCCCCGCTGCAGCGTCAGGCCGAGCAGGCCGGCGAGCCGACCTATTCGGCCCTGCGCCCCCTGCTGACGCAGTATGAGCAGAGCTACGAACGCCTGTCCGACGAGGTGGCCGACCTGCGGCAGCGCAACGATCGGCTGGCCGCCGACCTGGACGCCGCCAACATCACGCGCGTCCAGAACGAGCAGAAGCTGCGCGCGGACCTGACGAAGGCCCAGAACGAGTTCCGCGACGGCCTGAACAAGCTGAACGCCGACTACCGGGACATGGAGGCCAGGCACGAGCGCCAGCGCCAGGAGGCCGCCGACTGGCAGCGCAAACACCAGCAGGAGGTGCAGGCGCGCCGCCGCGACGTGGCCGACCTGAAGGCCGAAGCCGAGAACTGGCGCGAGAAGTATGAGAAGGCCGTGGCCGGGCCCGGCCCCCGCGAAGTACTCACCGCCGAGGGCGAGGTCATCGAGGTCTGGCCCGATTACGACTTCGTGATGATCCAGGGCGGCTCGGACCGCGACAGGAAGGCCAACGAGACCTACGTCGTCTACACCGTCACCCCGGACGGCCAGAGCAAGGAGAAGGGCCGCATCCTGGTCGGCCAGGTCCACGACCATACGTCCCTTGCGACCATCGCCCAGGAAGACGGCTACATCGTCGAGGGCGACCTGTTCGTCTCCGTGGAGCGCTGGGACCAGTTCCAGGGCCGGGAAGCCGCCGAGGAGTGAAGCCGCCGACCCGGCCGGGGCGTCAAGGGGGGCAGTTCCCGGCCGGCGGCCGGGGAGCGGTTCGTCGTGGGGCTCCGCGCTTCTGCCGCAGTTCGGCTTCCGGGTGGTGTAATCGGTAACACAGCAGGTTTTGGTCCTGCTATTCCTGGTTCGAGTCCAGGCCCGGAAGCCAGCCCCTTGCCGCAGCTCCCTTGACGCCCGCGCCATGCTGCGCGGGTCCTGTCGGCGCCCCTTGAAGTCGCCCTGTGGCCGGCGGTCTAATCGGGGCCAGACTCAACGTCGGAGATGGCAATGCGTGTAAAATGGGCCCTCGTGTTCTGGCTGTTGTTGGTCTGCGTGGCGCCCGGCCGCGCCCGGGCCGGCGGCGAGCGCCGCGTGGCGCTGAGCAACGACCTGTGGACGGTGACCGTCGTCCCCGACTCGCTCGCCGTCATGGCCCAGCCGGCGGGCGCCGAGCCCACACGGCTCTCTGGCCCTCAGGAGAGGATCGGGCCGGCCACTGCGCTCAGCCACGACCACCTCAGCGCCCGTTGGCGGCTGCGGGACGTGGACGTCTCATTCGCCCTGGACGGCGGGAGCCTGTCGGTGCGCTTCGTCGCCGAGGGGCCGGGCCGGTTCACGTGGCCGATCGTCGGGGCTGACCCCTCCGTGCGCGGGTGGATCCTGCCGCTTTCGGAGGGCAGCTACGTGCCGGCAGAGCACGCAGAGTGGCTGCGGTTCCTCACCGAGCAGGGGCCGCTCGACACCACCGAGGGGCTCAGCATGCCCTTCTATGGCCTGGACTGCGGCAACCGCACGTTCACGTGCATTGCGACGAATCCTCTCGGCAACGAGCTGGCCTTCGACGGGGCCGGCGGCCGCCTGGGCATGCGGTTCAGGCACGAGTTCCTTGCCAACTGGGACACGAAGGAGTCCGGCTTTGTCATCCGGCTCGGGCCCGGCTCGCCCATTGAGCCGGCCTGGCAGTACCGACGGTGGCTGATGGAGCGCGGCGAGTTCGTGAGCCTGCGGCAGAAGGCTGCCCGCGTGCCGGGAGTCGAGAAGCTGCTCGGCGCGGCCCACGTCTACCTCTGGGGCGACGCGCTGCTCAGCCGTCACGACGTGGCGGACTGGCGGTCGTTCGCCGGGCGGCTGCTCGCCGCCGGCGACTCTGACGAGCTCACGCCGGCGCGGCGCCTGTGGGAACTGCTGGGCGAGGAAGATCGCGACGCCGTGCGCCAGTGCGCCGCCATGCAGCGCCCTCAGACGTGGATCACACGGCAGATAGCGGCGGCCGTGAGCGGCGTGCTCGAGCGTCGGGACTTCTACCGCCCGCAGAGCTGGCGGGGCGTGCGTGTGCCGCCCGAGGCTGAGGCGCTCTTGGAGCGCACGCCGGCCGCGCTGCCGCAGCCGGCGCTCTACCGTCTCAACTGCTTCCTGCTGCGCGCCAGCTTCCCCGACGCGCTGGGGCCCGTCGAGCGCTGGGGCGACGGCGTGTCGCTGAAGATGATGGAGCGGCTCGCCGAGGCCGGGCTCGACCGGCTCTGGGTCGGGCTGGACAGCTATCAGGGCGGCTGCCGGCATCCCGAGGCCGTCGCCAGGGCAAGGGAGCTCGGCTACCTGATCGGCCCGTACGACTCCTATCACAGCATCCACCGCCCCGACGAGCCGGACACGTGGGAGACGGCGCAGTTCGACCTGGCGCTCTACGAGAGCGGCCCCATAGTGCGCGCGGACGGCACGAAGGTGGCGGGGTTCCGGGGCAAGGGCTATGCCCTGAGCCCGATCGCCGCCCGGCCCTACGTCGAACGGCGCGTCAGCCACATCATGGACACGCTCCCGGCGCCCTTCAACTCGTGGTTCATTGACTGCGACGCCTACGGGCAGCTCTACGACGACTACTCCGCGCTGCATCCGGCGACCCAGCTCGACGGCATGAAGGCGCGGCTGGACCGCATGGCGTGGATCCGGGACACCTACGGGCTGGTCATCGGCTCGGAACGGGGGGCCGCCTATGCCGCTGCCGTCATCCATTTCGCGCACGGCATGACGACGCCGGTCTTCGGCTGGGGCGACCCCGACCTGCGCAGGGACAAGGAGTCCGCCTACTACCTCGGCGCCTGGTGGCCGCCCGACGGGCCGGCCGTGATGGTGAAGCAGGTCCCGCTCAAGCCGCGCTACTACACGTTCTACTTCGACCCGCGCTTTCGGCTGCCGCTCTACCAGGCGGCCCTCCATGACTCGCTTGTGACGACCCATCACTGGGGGGCCCAGAGCCTGAAGTTCAGCGACCAGGCCGAGACGGTGGCGCTCACGGAGCTGCTCTACGGCGTGCCGCCGCTCTATCACCTGAACCTCGACGAATGGGGGAACCACCGGGACACGATCACGCGGCACTACGCGTTCTTCTCGCCCCTGCACCGCGAGCTGGGCGAGCTGCCGCTGACGGAGTTCGGCTGGCTCGACGATGAGAGGCTGGTGCAGCGGACGCTCTTTGGCGAGGGGCTTGAGGTGGTGGCGAACTTCGGGACAGAGCCCTTCCGCCATCGCGGCGCGCAGGTCCCGTCCCGCAGCGTCATGGCCACGTGGCTGGACAGCGGGCGCACCGAGGTCTTCACGCCCGGCGCGGCGGAATGACGCGCGCTCAGGCCGCCGGCGGGTCGCCCCAGTCGGGCACGTCCAGCAGCTCGCCCCCTGCCAGCGCCGACTTGTGCGCCGCCACGCCGGGGGCCATGTAGCGCACCGCCTCCCAGACGTTGACGGCCGGCAGCCTGTCCTCGGCCACCGCCTGGACGAACTCGTGCACTAGGTAGGCGTGCGAACCGCCGTGCCCGCCGTAGGCCACCGACTTGCCCTCGCCCCGGAACGCGTCGGCCACCTCCTGCGGCAGTGGGTCCCTCATCTCCTCCACGGCCAGCTTCGTCCAGCTTCCCTTGGTGACCCAATGGTCCTCGCGGAACGAGCCCTCCGTGCCGAAGACGCGGAACATCTCCTCCCCCGTGTGGCCGATCTGCCGGCACTCGGCGACGCGGCAGGTGGCGCCGTTGCTCATCTGGAACAGCGCCACCTCGTTGGTGAAGCTCCTGCCGAAGAACTCGTCCCCCGTCTCGTCAGTCTGGCCCCAGGCCACCACGCGGGTCATGTGGGCGCCCATCACGGCCACGGGGCCGCCCACCGAATGGGTGGGGTAGTGCATCGGGCCGTTCACGACGCCCCTGTCGCGATAGCTGCGCGAGCGCTCTTTCCACTCCTGTCCCGCCCGGCCGGTTGAGCGGTGGCGCTGCACGTCGCGCAGGTTGCAGCCGGGGTCGTCCACGTCATGGAAGTACTGCGCCTCGGCGTGCACGAACCGCCCGAACGCGCCCTCGGCCGCCCGGCGCCGGCAGTACATCGTCTGAGGCCGGTAGTAGGTGGTTTCGCCGAGCATGTAGTGCATGCCGGTGCGGCGGACGGTCTCCACGAGCCGGTCGCACCACTGGAGTATCTCGTCGCCGTCCGGCAGGCTGATGATGGGCACGGCGCTGTAGACGTGCTTGCCGCACTCCATGGCCTGGACGCACTGCGGCGCGTGGAGCCAAGGCTGGGTGATGATGACCAGGGCGTCGAGGTCCGCCTGGCAGACGTCCTCCAGAGACGCGTAGGCGTCGGCCCGGCTGAACTTGTCCTGCCAGTCCTCTCGCGAGGCGAAGCGCCGGATGCGGTCCGGCTCCAGGTCGCAGAGGGCGACGCGGTCCACGAGAGGATGGTCCTTGAACAGGTCGGCGAAGGCCGACCCGAAGTCGCCGAGCCCTACCAGTCCGAGGCTGATGCCCATGGCGCGCCTCCCGACGTTGACGGCAGCGGACGGAACCACGAGGCACGCGAAGGTACACCAGAACAGCAGGGGAGGCAACGTCAGGCAGGCGCGGCAGCACTTCAACCACGAAGCTCGCCCGCCTTCCGTCTGGCGGGCTTGCCCGCCGTGCCGGGGCAGCGCCGGCTGCCGGTTCCGCGCGCTCATTTGACAAGGCGCCCGCGCCGCGTTCTGCTGGTGGGGCCGCCGCCAGAAGACGGCGGCGTCTGCTTTGGACCACGGGCCTGGGACTGCAACGCACGACAAGGGAGAACCATGCCGCCATCCGCCGCGCCCGGCCCCGACCTGTGGGAGCTGGCCCAACAGAGCCTCGACGTGCTCCGCTTCTCCACCCTCTTCACCTCCCGCCAGGTGCCGAAGTACCTGTCAGACGACGACGCCATCGGGCGCGCGATCTCCTGGTGCAAGGAGCGCGGCATCACGCGCGTCTACCTGGAGTCGTTCCGCCAGGAGGAGTGGGCGCCGCCCGAGATGCTGGCCCGCGCCCGGGACCTGTTCCTGGAGGCGGGCGTGGACGCGCGCGGCTGCATCACGCCGGCCGGGTTCGCCAAGCAGAGCACCGGCTGGCGCTTCTTCTCGTGCTTCACCAACGCCGACACGCGCCGCGTGATGCGCGAGATGTCCGAGCACGCCGCCGGCATCTTCGACGTCGTGATGATAGACGACTTCTTCTGCAGCGATTGCACCTGCGAGGAGTGCCGCGCCGCGCGGGGCAGCCGTTCCTGGTCCGACTACAAGCGGGCCATGATGCTGGAGGTGGCGCGCGAGCTGGTCATCGAGGCCGGTAAAGCCGTCAACCCCGACGTGAAGTTCATCATCAAGTACCCGGCCTGGTACGAGATGTACCAGGAGCGCGGCTACGACGTGGCCGCCGAATCCGAGCTGTTCCCCATGACGTGGGTCGGCACCGAGACGCGCGGCACCGACGAGCCCGACCCCGAGGCGCACTTTCCGGGCGACCCGCAGTACCAGGCCTGCTGGCTGATGCGCTGGCTGCTCGGCATCGGAGGACGGAAGTGCGGCGGCGGCTGGTATGACACCATCGAAACCAGCCCGCGCTACTACGTGGAGCAGGGGCGGCAGACGGTGCTCGGCGGTGCGCCGGAAGCGTTCCTGTTCAACTTCGGCGCCATCTATGAGGGCGCCGGCTACGACCGGGGTCGCGGGCCGGTCGACATGGAGGCGCTGACGGCCGAGATGCCCGCCCACTTCGCGCTGGCCCGCCTGATCCACGGCAGGCGCCCCCGGGGCCTGTCCGGCTGGAAGCCGCCGAACAGCTCGCCCGGCGCCGACAGGCTGCTCCACCCGCTGCTCGGCATGGCCGGCTTCCCGGTGACGGCGGCGCACGGCTTCGAGCCGGAGGCCGAGGGGCACGTCTTCGGCTACCACGTGCTGCACGATCCGGCCTGGTGGGACGCCGTCGAGCAGACGCTTGAGGGCGGGTGCCCCCTGCTCGTGACGCCGGCCTTCCTGGAGGCGATCCGATGCCAGGCGGAGGGGAACCGGCTCGACCTGGAGCGGCTCGAGCGCGGAGCCGTCGTCCTGCCGCCGCTGGAGGGGCGCGGCACGTGGGCGGCGCTCGACGCGCTCTCCGCACAGGAGCTGAACGCACTGCGCGACCGGGCGTGCGGGCCGCTCGGAGTGCGCTTCCACGCGCCGGCCGGCGTGGCGCTCTACCTGTTCGACGACGACGTGGCCGTGCTGGAGAGCTTTCGCGACGAGCCGGCTGCGTGCGAACTGAGGCTCGACGGATGGAAGGGAGTGGAGGCGGCGCTGACCATCCCGCTCGAGGTCGC